>DASCQR010000110.1:0-10170 GCA_036013185.1 Candidatus Nitrosopumilus sp.
AAAAAAGATGCAGTAGTTTCAATTCAAAACATTGTATCTTCAATTAATCTTGGCGGCAAGGTCAACTTGGAGCAAGCAGCAAGAACATTGCCAAGAAGCATGTACGAACCAGAACAGTTCCCAGGATTGATTCACAGAATGCTTGATCCAAAAACAGTCATCTTGATTTTTGCATCAGGAAAACTAGTTTGTGTCGGTGCAAAACTTGAAAAAGAAATACATCGTTCAGTCCACCAAATCCATAGTTTATTAGAAGAAAAAGACTTGATGGTATACGACTAATTCAATTTCTTACGTTAGATTATATCTATTGAATTTTTAGAGGAATTTCTGCACTTCCAAAATTTTCATTAATTCTGAAGACATAATTTTTTGAAGAATCATATTCAAATTGGGTTCCACCATATCCGATATTAGGCCCAAACATCATATTAAAAATGATAGAAGTTCCAGGATTAATTGGAATTTGGCCAGATACAAAATCCATTCCAGAATATTTGAATGGTTTTGAGCCATCCCAAACATCATAACTACAGATAGAAGGTCCTGTACATTTCAAGGCGACAATGCCGTCACTATTATTTTCAGCTAAAATTCTCAAACGAAGCATTGCCTGTCCAGAAGAACTAATTTCAAATTCATTTCCTAAATTTCCAATTCCGGGATAATGGTAAGAAATAGGACCAGCATCATATGAGATAGATAATTTTTTAAATTCAGCAAATTCAATTTTTTGTTTAATTTCTTTTTCACAATTTAGTCTTTTGTAAGTAGATTGAATAGATTGACATTCAGAAATAATTGGATCAGATTCAGCAAAGGAGTTTGAAGAATCAGCACTTACTAAAATTATTCCACTTTTTACAAGATGATTAATCCCACTTAAAAAATCAGATTCAGTGATCTGTCCTTCTGCCCACCAACCTGCATTGTGTTTTACCCAATCAGGGATTTTGTCATTTTTTTCTGAAGAATCTGAATAATCAACTTCCATAATTCCTTCTTTGATCAAGAATTGAATTCCTTGAACAAATGAATTATCATCTATAGTGCCATCTGCCCACCAACCTGCATTGTTTTTAATCCAAGCAGGAACTTTTTCAACAGATTTAGACATTCGGAATTTAGGATCTATTTTTTCAAGAAGAGGATTCATGTCTTGGCCAGATATCTTAACAATTGCAGCAGAAAAAATATCAATTGTGGAACCATCAGGCAAAGTAAAGTCTACATATTTAGCATAAACAGTGTCACCAGGCATTGACACTAAACGATTTTTAGCAGTGTCTCCAGAATCAGCAACAAAAACACGTCCCTTGAAAATTCCACTATATACACCAGTTTCTACAACTTGTATTTCAAGACCATCAGGAGAAGAATCAGACCAAACAAAAATCGTAAATTTATCAGCAAAATTAGGATACTCTTTTTTATTCATATCATCGTCATGAACATAGATATCAACAAAAGAGTTTGAAGAAATGATTTCTTGCTTCCAATACATACTTCCAATATTTGATGACTCAGCAAGTGCAATAGGAATTGAAACAAGTAGCAAAGGAATAGCCAATAGTAAAAAATTCATAAAAAAATTTATGAATTTAATTATATAAAATGTAGAACTAGTTATGCATAGTGCTAACAAAAATTAAAAAATAGAAAAATGAAGCATCATTCTAAGTCTAAATGAACATTCAAACTTCCAAAGGATTCATCGCCTCTAAAAGTATAAGTCTTTGAAGAATCATATTCAAATTGAGTTCCACCATATCCGATATTAGGTCCAAACAAAATATTGAATTCTTTAGCAGTTCCAGGGTTTAGATTGATCTGTCCACTAGTAAAATCCATTCCAGAATATTTGAATGATTTTGAGCCATCCCAAACATCATAACTACAAATTGCAGGGCTTGTACAATTCAAGCTAACTATTCCAGAGGAAGTATTTTCTGCCAACATCCTAATGGACAAAATTGGTTGTCCAGTAGGACTAATTTCAAAGGTATTTCCTTCAGAAGGTATTCCAAACCAGTAGTAGTTAATTGGTCCAACTTGGATTAATTCTGCGCCTGATTTGTAAGTGTAAACCAATATCTCTTGTTTAATTGGTTTTTCACAATCAAGTCTTTTGTATGCTTTAGCTATTTCTGAGCATTTCTCAAGTTCAGCCTCAAGTGAAGCAATTACAGAATCATTACTTGTGGATTCAGAAGAAACAGATTGTTGAGATTCCTGTACTTGTGTTATACTCATGATTCCTTCTTTGATCAAGAATTGAATTCCTTGAACAAATGAATCGTCATCAATTGTTCCTTCAGCCCACCAACCTGCATTGTTTTTTACCCAAGATGGGACGTCTGCATAAACAGACGAAACACTTGAACCGATAAGCAGGAGTACAGCAATTGTAGAAATTGCAGCAAACAGAGTTTTCATAATAGATTTGATCAATTAATTGTATTTAAAATGGTGCTAATTTAGATTCTAGTGCCAAAAATTCAAAAAAAACTAGTGCTAACAAAAAAATACTTTATTCTTGCTTATATGCAAATTAAATCTAAATTCTAAAAAGTGAAAAACAAGATCATTCATTCAAAAGGGGAAATATATGCAAAATTACAATAAGGAATTAGATGAAAAAGAGATACTAGAATTTATCAACAAAAGATTTCAAGATATTAAAAAACAGAATAAAATCAAGGAGTTGGTGGTATTTCAAACCATCAACAAATATCTGATCATGGCACATAACCAAGAACAATTACAAGTGTTAGGCAGAATTGTAGCCAGTAATAAAAAAGAAAAATTTTCAAACATATTGAATGAATATGAAATGAATCTGAAAACAGCCTTAGATTGCAAACCAACCATAAAAACACACAGTAATGTAATCATGCATATTTTTGGATTCTTTTCTAAAGAATTTGGGAATTTAGAAAAAAAGAAATTTTTTGAATTATTAGAAAATTATAAAGAGGAAAAAATTACAATTGGGAATATATTAGCAGAAATTCACCCAATAGTTTACAGATACAACAAAACATACCTTGCCAGTCAAACATATTTTTTACTATATGCAAATTCAGAAAAAGGAAATATCTTTAAAATGTTGGAAAGCGGCAAAAACAAATAGAAAAATTAGCACTAGCAAAGGATTTTAGCATTAGTTATATAGTAAATCGGTAAAAAAAGTTAATGGTATACATCAGGGCTAAAAAAGTCAAATCAGATCAATATCTCTACTTAGTCAAGAGTGTATGGGATTCAAAAAGAGGGACATCAAAGCAAGAGATTGTAAAATATTTGGGAAAGGCATCAGAAGTGGATAAGGAAGACATTCCAGCAGAATTTAGAAATGATCCTAAAATATTATCAGTTATAGCATCTTATAATCCAGAAGACATTCAAAAAAGAGAAGATGCTACAAAAAAATCAAAACAACAATTATTTAAAAAATTAACAGATGGTAATTTTGAAGAGTGTGTTAAAATCTACAAAAATTATGTAGAAATTTTTAACATACCAGATTTTTTTGATAAAATTTTACGTCCAGTTATGAAGAAAGTGGGTGATGATTGGGAAAAAGGAAAATTAGCAATTGCAACAGAACATGTTGCAAGCAATGTTGCACAAACATTGGTAAAAATCATCATGGAACAAATTTCAGGATCAGGTAACAAAAAGAAAATAATGATTTGTGTACCAGTAGGGGAAGAGCATCATATGGGATGTGATGTGCTAGAAACGTACCTTACAATAAAAGGCTTCAAAGTGTTCAATATGGGAACCTCAATACCAACAGAATCAATAATAGAATTCATAAATATGAAAAAACCAGATGTAGCGTTAATTTCAATTACAATAAATGATAATATTTTAGCTGGTCAAAGATTAGCAAAAAAAATCCGAGAACAAAGTAAAATTCCAATTTTAGTTGGAGGTTATGCAATGCAAATCAAAAATCCACCAAAATTTGAAGGTAATGTAATAGGCGATATGGGTTTGGAAGAAATCCCAAAAATAATTAGAAAAATCCCGCAACTAGTTAGAATTTAAAAAAGATTCAATTTTAGGCGTACATAAAATGGAACTATGTGCAGCTGAATCAGTTCCGATACCGTAGCTAACTGTAGAATCACCAACAAAAAACAGACCATCTATTCCTGAAATTTTATGTGGCATTTTGGATTTCCAGACTTTACCAGGTTCTTTTACCACTGATTCAACCAATTTCCATGCCATTGGACGCTCCCAAAGTAAGGAAGAATCAAAGTCAGAATAAATTGAAGAGATTTCTTGCTTCATTTTGGATACAATAGTTTTGACTTTTTCAGGATCTTCAGTTTCTGAAGGAAGTACTGGAGTTCCAGCAATTATTAGATGTTCTCCAGACGGAGATACAGATGGTGTAATGTTAGAAATGAAAAATATTCCCTTAGTCACATAATCTTTGCCTACCGGAAAAACAACTTGTCTAGTGTCAATTTGTGAATTCAATGCAAAGTGCACTTCAACAACAGAAGTAGTTTTATTTAATTTATCAATTTTTTGAATGAATTTTTTATCAATTGTATTTTCATCAAAGAGTTGATTTAGTGCAGTATATGCAGGGTATGAAATAACAACAGAATTAGTTGAAATAAGTTTTTCAGAATTTGAATCGCCAACAACAACCCCTGTTACTTTAGAATTTTCGATGATTACTTTCTTCACGAATTGTTTTGTAATAATAGTACTTTTTTTTTCTACAATGTAATCACCAAGAGTTCTACAAATTGAATCATATCCACCTTCATCAGGATACGCAAATTCACTAGTACCTCCCTTAAACGGATTTGCTCTAATTATAGTTCTAGCAAATTCACCTAATGATATGTGATCTGCAGTGTCAGCAAAGGCCAACATGCAGACTGCTTCAAAAAATGCATTTGTATCATCGTCCAAATTGCTAGTGATTTTAGTAAGAGGTATTTCATCCCATAGTTCAGTTTTTTCAATGGAGGAAAATGCCAAGGGTAAAAGTAATTTTAGAAGTTTAATTCTACTTTTTAATGGAATTAATGATAGCTTGAGTAAATCAATCATTCCTTTGGGATATATGTGAAATCCAGTATCAGCATAAAATGCAATGTCATCAACCTTTGCAAGTTTTAATCTAGATTCAATCCCTAAAGTTTTCAAAATTGTAAAAATAGCAGATTTTTTGTAAAAAGGCATTATATGAAAGCCATTATCTAAAATGTGATTCTTGTATTTCATCGAAACAGTTCTTCCCCCTAATTTATCGGATTTTTCTAGAATTGCTACTTTATGACCTCCATTAGCCAGTAAAGCCCCAGTAGTCAAACCACCTATGCCTGCACCAATAATGATTGTGGGGACAGTCATGACTAATTCCCTTGAATTTTCTATTTAACTGAGGCTAACTAAAATGGATAGTGCCAACTTTAGCAAGAAATCAATTAGATCTTGAATAGGATTCAGCGCATGTAATGAATTCAGACATTACAGAATTCATTCGGTTCTTGATTAGAAATCCTAAAAACGGAATTAATTTTAAAAATCCATTTAGTTTTAAATTTACCAAAATTGAGATGTCAGTTCCAAATGAATTTGGTGCATAAGTTTCAATAAACGAAGTACCTCTGACGGGACCAGTAAGAATGAATACCTTATGCATGTTAGGTTTAACAATCACATGTTTTGTTTTAATTCTAATTTTTTTACCTAAAAAATCAATAGATTCCATGACAATTATTTCATTTGAGGAATTTTCAAGTATTTCTAAAGATTGAAAATATTTTGGCATGATTTTGTGAAAATTTTCAACATCAGTACTAATTCGAAAAATTACATCACGTTCAAGTGTGCTATTTTGAACTAAATTAAAACTAGTCATTGATAATATTTCAAGTAATATAATCCCATAAATTAGATTTTATCACATTCATGTTTGGGTAATTTTCCTGAATTTGTTTACACAGAAATACCAAAGATTGTTTGACTGAATCAGTTTTATTAGGATCTGTTAATGGAAATAATCTTATTGTGGTTGTATTTTCTTTAGTCAAAATTTGAATAAAGAATTCGCAATGTGAAGCATCATTTACATGTGTTGAAAATAATGCAGTGTGTCCATCAGAATCAACATACATGTTTTGAATTTTAACTAATGGTGATTTTTGAAAAATAGGCTTGAATAAAATAGAAAAATCAAAAATATTTAGTTTATGATCCAATACAATATGAGGCACACTAAATTTGGGGATTGAAATTATAAAAAACCTACAAAAAATCAAAACTAGTGCCAAAAAAGTTAAAATCACCTAGTGGTAAAAAATTTATTTAAGAGATCGATCAATAATTTACCACTAGTGGAAAAAAAATTTGTTCCTTAAATAAAATATGAAAAATAAAAATTAAATGCAAACAAAATTAATTCATCAAAAAAATTGTAAAAAGCATGAAATGATTACAGATATTCATACTGGAGAAATTGCATGTAGTAGTTGTGGAATCGTTTCATTAGATCCAATAATTGATTTAAGTTTTGACAATACAGGAACAAGTACAAACGATTTTCAAAATAATTCCAGAGTAGGTGCCAAACGATCGTTGAAAATGATAGATATGGGATTATCTACATTGATTGAGGCAAAAGACAAGGACGTTACAGGAAAATCGCTTTCAATTGAAAACAGACGAATGTTTTACAGATTAAGAATGTGGGATAGAAATAGTCGTTCGGCCATTACAACAAAATCATTTCAAAAAGCATTCACATTATTGGATGCCATTAGTTCAAAATTAGGATTACCCGAATCAGCCATTGAAGAAAGCGCATATCTATTTAGAAAAATTGCAGGTAGAAAAATTCTTGCAGGTAGATCAACTGCAGCAATGTTATCTGCAACCATTTACATCACATGTAGAATTACAGATACGCCCAGAACAATACAAGATATTGCAAATGCGGCAAATATCAAGAAAAAAGTTTTGCAAAGAACATATAGATTTCTTGTAAAAGAATTAGATTTGAGTCCAGAAGCCTACATGCCATCAGAATTTGTAACAAGAGTTGCCAAAGGTCTAGAATTATCTGAAAAAACACAAAGATTAGCCTTTAAAATATTAGAATTATGTGCAAAAAAACATGTTTCAACAAGTAAAAATCCAATGGCAATGGCTGCCGGAGCAATACATCTATCAGCAACAATAAACATGGAGAGGGTTTCACAAACGAAAATATCTGAAATTTCAGGCATAAGTGCAGTAACTATTCGAGAGAGAAGAAAAGAAATCGTTAAAAAAATAGGAGAGATCAAAGTTGGGTAGAACATGCAGAAACATTTGCAAAAGACACCAGGCCGATTCAGTTCCAAATAAAATTAGATATGAAATTGGACAAAAAAGATGTACATTTTGTGGAGTCTTTATGTCTTTAAATGATGTAAGATGTATCTGTTGTAAAGCAGTTTTAAGAACTAAACCAAGAAGCAAAAGAAAATAGAAAAATCATAATTTTTATTTCAAAACAATTATTGGGTAAAATCAGTTATTCACAAATATCTTTTTCCTCAAAATTGTAATAATTAATAATCCAGAAAGCCCGATTAAAATTAGAAACAAAATTGCTATTGATAAGAAATCATTAACAAATATTTTTGTATCAAACCAAGCCTTAGGTAAAACTGTGAAAAAATCATAACCAGAGAAATCTTCAATGGTACCAATAGCTAAAGAGTATTTTCCACTTTGGTTTTTTTCATCCATTACCAAAATAAAATATTCACCATCAGAAGGAATGATTGTTTTGACCTCTTGACGCTCCCAATAAGTTACTTGCCCAAATGGTTCATAAAATTCACGTCCAGGATAATTTCCTTCATAAAGAAATTTTTGCACAGATTGTATATCAGATGAAGGTAATTTATTATTAAACAAATTATGATTCATTAAAATTAAAGAAGGAGAATAATGTTCCAATCCTTCAAGTTTAGGGATTACAATACTTGCATAAAATGAATCTCCTTTTTTAGCATCAAATGTATAAAATTTTGTTTCGTCCACACCTAAATTTTCATAAATTGCCCATGAAATTTTGTGATCAGGAATTAACAGTGCAGAATCAAAACTTCTATGAGAATCATCATGTGAAATCAATTTATGACCATATACAGGAGACAAAGAAATAATCATCAAAACAAAAATGAGAAAAAGGATTTTCTTCACATGTATTAATTACAAAATTAGTATTTTAACAATAATATAAAAATAAAAATTTGGCACTATGGACAAAAAATTTTAATTTTTTCTAAAAGCAAAAAAATCCAAACAATTAAGAACTGAGATTAATTTAAAAAATCATGTCAAATAAAGTGAAATGTTCTCACATTCTAGTTGAAAAACAAAGTCAAGCATTAGAAATACTAGAAGAAATCAAAAAAGGTAAAAAATTTGGTGCAGCTGCAAAGGAAATTTCCACATGTCCTAGTAGTAAAAAAGAAGGGGATCTAGGCTATTTTACAAAAGGAATGATGGTAAAAGAATTTGAAGATATTGCATTCACATTACAAATTGGAGAAATATCTCAACCTGTAAAAACAGAATTCGGGTATCATATCATTAAACGATTAGGGTAAAAATTACAAATTTTGTAAAAGATTGTAAAACAATTAAACAAAAGCATCCAAGCCAGTTTTTACGGAAGGATCTTTGTTTTTCTCCAATACTTTAGTCATTTTAGAGCCCATAGATTTTGCTGCAGAAATTTTTCTTTTCCCAATCCAGTAGTATGTTTCATCTATTGTATTTTTAGCAATCAATACCACCAATTTTCCAGTATCTTTTCTACCAGTTCTACCTCTTCTTTGAATAAATCTTATTGAACTGGGAACATTATCATAAAAAATTACTTGGTTAACTTCAGCAATATCCAATCCTTCTTCACCAACACGGGTTGCAACTAAAACCTGAAATTCACCATCTCGAAATTTTTGCACAACTTCAATTTGCTTTTTTTGTTTTAGACCTGTGTCACCTGCTTTTCCAATAAGAATTCCTGCAGTTATTCCCATTTTTGTTAGCTGACTGTGAATCATATCTACAGAATCCCGATAACTAGTAAAGATCAAGGCTTTTCCAGGGACAGAATTTAGAATTTCTTTCAATTTAGGGATTTTTGAATGCTCAATATTCTTAGATTTTGCTTCTTTAGCAAGAGATAGTGCCTTTGTAAAGTTAGAATCAACTTCAAACAAATCTTTTACTCCCACACCTTTTTTTGCTTGCGCTCTTTTACAAAATTGTAAAAATGGAGTAACTCCATGAGCTTCAAGAATATTTAGTGCATAATGGATTCGAATTCCAGAAAATAACGGTTTGGCAGATTTTCTGCTTTTAGATAATACAAATGGTCTTAATCTTAATAGTGAAGAAAGTGATTGTTGATTGCCTAGGGGCAATCCATTTTTTTGAAGTTGATCATATCTTTCATCTAATGCAGATTTCAGCAATTTTTGAATTGATTTTAATTCTTCAGGGAGTTCAACGTTAATCCATTCAGTAGTAGTTTCTTGTATGTAGGGTACAACGTCAGGGCTACTTTCATTTCGTTCAGCAACAATCGATATTTTTAATCTTGTTAGAATTTCAGTAGCCTTCTCTTGTTCACTAGGCAAAGTTGCAGTCATTCCCAAAATACGAACAGAAGAATTTTCAAAATGCTCTGCAATGCTAGAGTAGGCATAATCACCGGTGGTTCTATGAACTTCATCAAATATTACAAGATTAAATTGGCTAGACTTTACAACATTATGATTCATATCGTTTCTAGCTACCTCAGGAGTGGCACAAATTATTCTGCTAGTCCAAAGATTTGTTCGTTTTTCTACAGAATCTTCACCGGTAATTAATACAATATCATCAAAAGTTAAATTTTTTTTTAAAAAATCAAGGTGTTGATTAACCAGAACTCTTGTAGGTGCCAAAAATAAGATTCCTCCATTTTCTTTTAACAAATATTCTGAAATAACATGTAATGCAATAGTGGTTTTACCAAGTCCAGTAGGCAAAACAACAATTCAATTTTCATTAATTGCTTGACTGGCAAGATTAATTTGATAATCTCGCTTCTCGACAGAATTTTTTTGAATGTATTTTTTGTCTACG
>DASCQR010000111.1:0-10187 GCA_036013185.1 Candidatus Nitrosopumilus sp.
GACATATCTTTGAAGTTCTTCTAGCCTACTCAAAATATTTTCTTTTACTTGATTTGACATTTTTCTTGGATCAAATAATCCTTCATGGCTGTCATTTTTAACAAATTCAATATCTAACGTACATAAACAACCTTCTTCGCCGGAAACTAATCTAGCATCATCAATTAGTACAGAACTTGTTTGATATGTTTCTAATAGAAGCGAGTCTAATTCTTTTAATAGATTATTTTTCTTTTCAATTAATTTTTTAAATTTTTCCCCTGATTCTTTTTCAATTTCTGCATATACTTTTTTACTGAATTCTTCATCCTCATAAAAAATTTCAAATAATTTTTGATGATCAAAATCTTTGTATCCCATTTCTTTTAATTTTTCTAAAACAAATTGATCACTGTTATTTGATAAATCCATTTCTTTGTTTTTAGTTATTTCAATAATTTTTGCTAATTCTTTTTGACAATCAATAACTCTTTGCATAGGTTTGTAGAATAACAATACATGAAATTGTAATGACATGTGGCCTGAAATTAAATAACTCCCTTCTGTAATTTCAAATTTCATAAAAATTCTTCTAAGGTCTTGATTATTTGTCTTAGATACATCTTGTAGGGTCCAATCATTTAATTTTTGACTTATATTTTCTAAATAATTTGTAATGTTTTTAGGATCAAATGTCATTTGTTCTGTGATTGTTGAATCGCCCATCATCACCTTAGCATTTACAGTTTTGGTTAATTCTATTATTTGAGTTAAAAAGTCTTTTTGAATATCTTCATTTTTTTTATTCAATATTTGAATAAATTCATTTGGTGATCTTGATCCTAATCGCACAAAATGATTTCCAAAATACTCTCCTTAAACCTTCATTTTGAAAAAATGACTATTTTATACATTTCATCAATAATCAACAATATCTAAATAGATTAAATTCTATTTTTAGGCATGGAAGAATCTAAAATATTATGTAATAATTGTAATAATGAAATTGTTCAATATTTTGACGCAAAATATAGCGGGAATAGGGGCAAATGCACCACCTGTAAAATTGATTTCCCTTTGGAGTAACTGATTTAACATGACTGAAAATACTAATCAAAATAATGAGAATCATGTGGTTGACATGCTTTTCAGTAAAAACGATGAAAAAGCTGTAGATTCAGAAAGTATGATTTTAGAAACCCAGAAAAGAGTTTGGGGTGCACTAAAAAAGGGATATGAATATTCTGGAGTTGTTGATGAATCTGAACAATTTCTTAGAAAACATGTATTCAAAAAGCTAGACATGGTTGTTCTTTATGTGGATTTAGTGGGATCCACTACTATGGCTTTAGAAATGCCTTCAGAAAAAATTGCTACCATTATTAGCTCTTTTGCACAAGAAATGGCCCGAGTAATTCGACAACATCATGGATATGTTTTAAAATTTGTTGGTGATGCTGTAATTGGATATTTTGTTACAGGTTCCAATTCTTTACTTACTGCAGATAATGCTGTAAATTGTGCAAAATCTATGAATATTGTAATTCAAAAAGGAATTAACCCAATTCTTAATCAATATGATTATCCAGATTTAATGGTAAAAATTGGTATTGATTTTGGGCAAAACATTGTTGTTAGATATGGTGCTGATGAACAACATTCTCATGTTGATTTAATGGGACCAGCTATGAATATTGCATCAAAAATTCAAAATATGGCAAAACAAAATCAGATTTTGATTGGCTCTGATGTATGTAAGAGATTACATCCTAATTTACAAAAAGATTTTCATAAAACAGTTTGGGAAAATAATCAATGGAATTATCGCTCTAGAGTAACTGGAGAAATTTATCAAGTTTTTGAATATAACGGATAACTTCTAAAATATCATTTACACTGTAAATTTCTCAGGGCACTCTACATGTTCATAATGGTGCTCTGTGAATTTGTTTTGGACTACATACATTACTATTTTGTGCAATTCCTCTTCTTGGATATCTTTTTTGCACTTTAAGCATGATTTTTCTTCTTCAGCCATGATAGATTCGATCAAAATGAGACAAGTATAAGGATCTGCGATCAGCTGAATTTGAGTAAAAACGACTGAAGTTAAACTAGATAGTATATCAGATGCGTAAATTAAGCCATAAATATAGCAATTTTTGATTAAATCTATGGATAATTTGGTAATGAGACATCTTGAGGAACTATATGGATTAAATCCAAATATTCCACATATGGCATTTCAATTTCCTAGATTGCCTCCAGGATTAAATCATCCTTTGTCACCAATCCATCAAAATCAAATGAAACAACAGATGTCAAAACATGATGATACACTCAATCAAAAACTTCAGGGATTTCAAAAATTGTATCAGCAATATGCCTCAGGTTTACTATCCAGTGAATCTCAAATCATACCTCCGGGACATCCATTGTTTAATGGTCGAAATTCCATTCAAACATTAAAAACAGAAAACGACAAATTAATTAAAGAAAACTTGGAATTAAAGAAAAAATTAGATAATAGACCTAAAGATAAACATAATCCATAAAAAATTTTTTAAATTTTTATAGATGTGACAAGCCTTATTACATTCTGCTATAGTTTTTTTGATATGAGAAATACTCCTTCAGATAAATGGAAGAATAAAATTATAAAATATAAAAAACAATGTCAATCAATTCTTGAAATATCTTCTAGTATTCGTTATGCTGGTGTAATCAATAATCATGGTAGAACATTAACTGGCATAATTCAACCTAATCTAAAACCATTATTAAAACCAGAAAATATCAAGCATGAATTTTTTATTATATCTACATTATTTTCTTTACGAAAAAATAATGGGGATTCTTTAGGCAAATTAAGTTATGCAGTTTTAAAACATTCTAAAGTTAATGTAATAATTTTACAAAAAAATAACATTGTATTTTATATTTCAATTAATTCTAAAGAAAAAAACTTGGATGAGATTATCTCTTCAATAAAAAAGATAATCTAAGCTGGTGTAAATCCCTGATACCCACTTGTTTGTTGAACCGTATCTTCAAAAATTGGTTCGAACAATGAAATCATGTATTGGTCCGGATCTAAAATTACTGCATTTTTTCCTGCATCTTTTTCAACAATGTCTCGATAAATTGTGACACCTTTTGATTTTAGTTCATCTAGTGAAGAACTCAAATCCCCTACTAGAAACCCTATACTTATTCCATTTTCTATAGAACTACCAATGTGTTGTGCAGTTAGTGATGCGGGATGTAGACTCAATAAAGCTCCAGAGGTACCTAAATCCACCCATGTTCTTCTTTGGTTTCTGATTGGAAGTCCAATTACTTCATTATAGAATTGTATGGACTTTTCTAAATCTTTCACCGCCAAGATTACATTTCCAACTTTTTTGACGTTCACAAATAATATGCGCTAAAGTTACTTAAATCAATTACCATAATAATTACAAACGGATTAAGTATTTGATTTATCAAAATTATTGAACTTCAACCATTGTTTCAGTTCTTTCAACACCACTAATTTTTTGAATTTGATTTGTAATTTCTTTAATTTCTACCAGTTCTTTTACATCAATTATTGCAACTGCATCAAACTGACCACTTGTTGGAAAAGAATTTGATACAGTTGACAATTTTCTCAATTTCACTGCAATCAATTTTTTTGGAGATTTGACTAAAATTATTGCTTTTACCAACCTAAATCCACCTCTACTTCAATTAGTGTTTCTGTAGTTACAATGTCTTTAATTTTTTTAAAGTCAATTACCATTTGATTAATTTGATCTATATTTCCTTGTAAAATTACACTAATATCTGCACGGCCTGTAACCACCATTACCTGTTTGACTACCTTTCTTTTTTTCTTTAAAATTTCAACAACTGCATCAACTTTACCTGGTTTTACGGCAATTAGACATAGTGCGTACACGTTTACCTTATGCGAATCAATTTGATAAATATTGCTAGGATTAACTAAATTCGTTGTGGTTGATTCAGGCTCCAAACATATTTCTAGTCTGTTGCATCTTGAGATCTAGCTTCCTCAAGATAGGCTCTGCGTTCTTCATTTATTTTTTCTTGGTCTATAACTAAATCATCATCAACTATCACAATTCCACTATCTCCGCTAGGCTCATCTTTAATTTTTTTAGATTTAGATTTCTTATTGGTTTTCTTTGCTTTCGTGGTGGTTTTCTTTGCTTTCGTGGTGGTTTTCTTTGCTTTCGTTGTTTTCTTCACAACTTTTTTTTCAGCCATTAATATCGAAAATCTTGCGATTGAGTATCTTTTAAAGATTTTGTAACATTAAACCCATTTTTGCTCAATTTTCTTCAATATCTGCCTCAATTGAGTCATTTATGATCTCTGTAATTTCATCTAAAACGATCTTTTTTACTTCATTAGTACTGGCAATTTGATTAGATACCATGTAATTCAATTCATCTAATATTGAATATTGAATACGTGCTCGTAAAACTTCAATTATTTCTGTTTCAACAGTAGGGTGAAATTCACTTATCCATCTATCCAATTCTTCCTTT
The DNA here is from genome assembly GCA_036013185.1 of Candidatus Nitrosopumilus sp. Taxonomy (GTDB): domain Archaea; phylum Thermoproteota; class Nitrososphaeria; order Nitrososphaerales; family Nitrosopumilaceae; genus Nitrosopumilus. Next base: position 4,536 of record DASCQR010000111.1, read on the forward strand.
TTGATCATATTTTCAAATCATTTTTGCTAAATTTATCTTCTATGATTTTTTGTTTAAAATCATCTTGAATTTTGATATGTCCAAATATTGAATAAACAGTATGTAATAGTCAACAATTAACTTTAGAATTACTTTATTTTCACTTTGTTTCATTATTTTTTGATGGGAGGTGAACGAAATAGCAAAATTAGCAGATTATCAAATGATTAGTAATTCAGCATCACTAGCAAAAATTGATGGTCAATCATTTACAATTACTCAAATTGAAGATTCACATTATGCACAAGGTGATGAAATCACTAAAGGTGTAAAATTGACTATGAAAGAATTTTTTTCAATTGATGGTAATCAAATGAACAAATTTCATACAACTCGTGTTGCCATTGTGAAGAAATTTTCTAATCAAAAACTTCGAGATGATATCAATTCAGGCAAAGAAACTCTCTATGTGAAGTGTATTATGGAAAAATCTTCATCTGGAAAGAATTTCTTTAATTTAGTTGATGCATAGTGAATATTTTCATGAGAACAATTTTTTGTTCTTTATTTTATTTTTATTTCGATAAACTATCAGGTGGTATTTTATTATATTTTTTAAATTTTCTTCAACGGATAACTCTTGGTTTATTGAAATACTAAGAAAATCAAAATAATCTTTATCGTGTAATTTTATTTCTATTTTTCTCAATTTAATATTTGAATTTGTATTCTGCTATCTTCATCTGCAATCATTTTAGCATGATTTTCACATACTCTCATAATCTCCTTGGCAAAAGGTTTTTTGGATTTATTATAATGGGAATATAGTATTTTGAAATAAGATTCAGTGCTGCATCCTAAAATATTACAAATCATAAGATTAGAAACTAGTCCATATTGAGCCTAAAAGAGGAGGTTATTCTATCATAAATCTAAAAAGAGTGCCAAGGGCATGATTTGAACAAGCGACAGCCCGGTCTTCAGCCGAGTGCTCTTCCAGGCTGAGCTACCTTGGCACTAAAAAAAATACTTTAGATGAGGCATTAAAGTTTGTCTTTTCAGGGTTTCCAAATAGTATCTTGGATATCTTTTCTTTTATTGATTAAACGACCCATCACAAACATTAGATCTGATAATCTATTGAGATATTTGATACAATTAGAATTAATTTCTTCTTTGTCACTTAATTTTACTACCATCGTTTCTGCTCTTCTAATAATGGTTCTTACTAGATGAATTTGTGAAGCAGCTAAATTTCCGCCAGGCAAAATAAAATTTGCAATAGGTGCCAATTCTAATTCAAATTTATCAATAATTTTTTCGATGTTTTCAACCATTTCTAAGGATATTCTATTTTTCAAATCATTGAGATTGTGGTTGGATAAATCGGAACCTAACAAAAATAATTCATTTTGAATTTGACTTAAAATCTCATTAATATCATCATCTAAATCATTAGTTAAAACTACACCAATTGCAGCATTTACCTCATCTACAGTTCCATAGGCTATAATTCTTGGATGAGATTTTGCAATTCTGAAATCCCCTTGTAATCCAGTGTTTCCATCATCACCAGTTTTTGTATATATTTTCATAATTTTATTATTTTTTCTTACCTATTATACAATTCGAAAAATCCATATGAAAACTCATTAGGAGAAAATAAAACACATAATTATGATAAATTTAGATTTTTTCAAAAATACCTCAAATCTAAAAAATATACCTAGAAAGGGGTGGATGGACAAATTATCTATACAAAACCCTGAATCTGTCGCCGATCACAGTTATTCAATGGCAATGATGGGCATGGTAATATCAGATTTAGAAAATTACGATACAGAAAAAATTCTAAAAATGATATTACTTCATGATTTAGCAGAATCAAAAATTGGAGACATAACCCCGGAACAAATGTCTAATGAAAATAAAAATGAACTTGAAAATAATGCTTTTAATGAAATAATTGATAAATTACCAGAAATGATAAAAATCCAGTTTGGTGAAATTTGGAAAGAATACCAAGATAATTCTTCTAAGGAATCTCAAATTGTTCATCAAATAGATAAATTAGAAATGGCATTACAAGCAAAAATTTACCAAAAGAACACTAAAACTATTAAAAATATTGAACCCTTTATAGAATCTGCAAAAACAAGTATTACAGATAAAAAATTAAAAGAATTATTTACAAAGATAATTGAAGAAGATTAGAAAATGTCTGAAATTGAAAAAGATGAACTAATTGATGCTCAAAAACAAGTAATTGGGATTTTATTTGAAGTAATCAAACGATTGCAAACTAATAATGATTTAGATGAAGAATATTTTCAAATGATTTCTAATGAAAATAAAAATGAAAAAAGAATTGAAGAAATATTAAGTGAGCGAAAAGAAAATTCTAAAATTGTTGGAAGATTATTAGGGCAGTTAGAAATTTAATTAGATTCAGAAAAACCAATGGTTTTCATGCCAAAACAAGGTTTGTTTCCTTTACTCCAGCATTTACAAGAACAAGAGACAGCTTTTCCAGTTTTTGAATCTTTTACAACTTTATGAAAAAAATCCTCTCGAATTTTTGATTTAATTGATATAATTTCATATCTGTCTGATTTTTGATCAAAACTAGCCATAATTAGTGCCCACAACTACAATCATCATCAGAAACCATTCTTAGATGAGCAGTTTGCTGATGTTTATCTTGAATGTAACTTGAAAGATTAGTGATTCGTACTCTGGGTTCTTTTATTTTCCAACTGCCTTCATTTTCAAACCAAAATTCGATTTCGTCAACATTATACCTTTCTCCGTTTTTAACTAATTCTTTGAAAATTTTCTTAATTTCTACAACTTCATTTTCAGTCAGTTTTGACTTATCTTGCACAAAAGTAGTAATTTCATTAAGTTTAATGATAACAGGATTTGTTAATGGCATCATCGATATGAAGCAGGGTTTCTATAACTGTCTTTTGTGATGTTTTTATAACAATCACATATTCTGATGGATATGCAATATTTTCAAGCTCTAAAATTAGGACAAAAGAGAGTAGCCGAAGCTCGAGAATATCTCAATACTTTAACTGATGGTAAAGCAATGCCGGCATTAGCGTTAATTGACTCCAAATCGAATGTGTGGAAACCAGTAGGTGAAGAAAATTTATATGCATTTGTGGATGAATCCGCAGGATTTGTTTTAACCGATAATAGTGGATATATTCTTGCATTGGTAGATAATTCTGGTTCTTCAAAAACCATAGTTCAGGGAGTAACTCAATTACAAAAAGAAAATCTCGAAAAGGCATTTGAGAAAGACAATATTCAAAAATTTGAAGGAAAAGTCATTTTACCAGTCTAAATTTTACTATTTAGACATGGATTTTAGAGCTTGAAGTCAATTCTAATAAAATTATACAGAGAAAACCTTTAGTTATCATAATCAATAGTATCAAAATGAGTAAATTTTCCCAAGAAATCGAAGTTAGTGGTCATTTAATAGATTCGTCAATTCTTACTAAAATTTTTGATAAAATCATGGATTTGAAGGGAGAGTTTAATGTTGAAGAAATTGATATTGGAACAAAGAAAAAAGACCACTCTTATGCAAGATTGACAATATCGGGGAAAAACCAAGTACATTTGGATGAGATTCTAAAAACAGTATACCGTGAAGGGGCAGTATCTAAAATTCAAAAAGAAATTCAACTAAAAAAATCTCCAAAAGATTATGTCATGCCAGACAACTTTTACAGTACAACAAATAATCATACTCAAATTTATCTCAAAGGAAAATGGGTTACAGTTGAAAATATGATGATGGACAAATGTATTGTTGTTGAAGGAAACAAGGCATTTTGTGTTCCTGTAAGAGATGTAAAAAAGGGTGATCAAATCATTGTTGGGGAATCTGGAGTCAAAATCAGTCCTCCTGAACGTCCAAGAGAAGGAGTTAATGTCTTTGAATTTATGGGAAGTGCTAGTTCTAGTGAAAGGCCAACTCAACATATTGCAAAACAAGTAGCTGATGATATTTACAATACAAAAAAGAAAGGTGGAAAGATAGTGATTGTTGGAGGCCCTGCAATTGTACACACAGGGGCTGATGATTCAGTTTCAGAATTAATCAGATCAGGTTACATTGATGGAGTTTTGGCAGGAAATGCATTAGCAGTTCACGATATAGAATATGCAACACTTGGAACTTCATTGGGAATGAATGTCAAAGATGCCACGTTGGCATACCATGGTCACAGAAATCACATGGATACCATCAATGCTGTTTTCAAGGCAGGTTCAATTGCAAATATGGTCAAGACTAAAAAATTAACTAAAGGAATAATGTATGAATGTGTAAAAAATAATATTCCATTTGTTTTAGCAGGTTCAATTCGAGATGATGGACCATTACCTGATGTAATTACTGATGTGGCTGAAGCTCAAAGACAATACAAAAAAGTCCTCAAAGGTGTAGATATGGTAATTATGATTTCTACAATGTTGCACTCTATTGCAACTGGAAATATGTTACCAGCTAGTGTAAAGGTAATTGTTGTGGATATCAGTCAGCCAACAGTTACCAAATTAATGGATAGAGGTACATGGCAAGCACTCGGAATTGTCTCTGATGTAGGTGCATTTTTACCAATGGTTGCTCAACAAATCAAAAAAAGATCTAAATGATTTTTCTAATTATTTTACGCACAGAATTCATATTTTTATAAATGATAACTAGGACGCTTGAAAGTTTCACTTCCTTTCAAAGTCAATTCCTTTTTTTCAACAAAAGCTAACTGCTTTTGAGAATTGATAGAATCAATTTTCTTCTGAAAATTTGAGATAATCTTTTCATCGTCTGAATATGAAATCATCGTAATAATATAGCAACTAAAAGATATAAGATTTTAATTTTCATTAATAGGGGTCATTTCATTCAAAATACCTGGATTTCCAATGATGAAATGTTTAGTTTTTTCATAAATTCAAAAATATTTGATTCTTGTTTTTGTTGTTCAGTTGGAATAAATTTAAAATCTGACATAATTCAATGTTAAAATAAAAAAGAGCATAAAAAAATTATTGATTTATGAAATATTTATCCCTAAACGTCTAGCACATGCAATAGCAGATTTTATGTGATCTTCAGTCAAGCCATTTTTTTCTAACTCGTCATTCCAATCGGTTCCATCTTTTACTGTATTTTCAAGGTAATATTCTTGTAAAATACTCCCGATTTGATCATCTAATCTTTGTTTGGTTGACTCATTCATTCCGATTTGTAAAATAGCTGCATCTGATGTTGCTAAAATTTTAATGAATTCAATATCTTCTAATGATAGTTTTCTCATATTTTTTTAGAAAAAAATCTCAAATTAAGGGTTTAAGATTATTGATTACGAACAGTTAGTTGATTTCCTATGGAATGATTGATCCCAATTACTGCCCCTGGATTTATAGTGATTACCATCAATGTTTCACATGTCAAGCATAAGACCGATGGAACATAATCTGCATCGAGTTGTGAAGGGCCAGTTGTCACTAAAACTGCATCTTCTTTTAGTGATGAACTTCCACAATCAATACATGTAGATTTCTTTAGAGGGATATGCTTGATTTTATTTACGTAAAAATGAACCATGTCAATATACTATGAATTTATGATTCTTAAGTTAATTGTTT
>DASCQR010000112.1:0-11343 GCA_036013185.1 Candidatus Nitrosopumilus sp.
ACTGTGATCCCTACATCTTGTTTACCCAAACTATTCTAATGAGAATTAATTTAATTAATGAGCTTTTCGTGACATTGAAATTTTTTTATCATTCTAATGGGTCGCCTTTACAGAAAACCTCTCCCATTACCCTACTTTGAAAATTAGGGCATATGAAACATTGCACAAATCGAGTATCTTCTTTTAAAACTGGGCATTCTATGTATTCTTGTTTCATTCTTTTGAGCATTTTTGGACTTACCCCCTTGAGTTTTAATTTACCTTTTTCATCCATCATTCCTGATTCTTTTAATTTTGCTTTTAATGCATCAGGAAATTTTACTTTATCTTCAGTCGTTAAGATTTTGACGTCATATTTTCGTTCAAGCTCTTCGACCATATTTTGTTAATGTTATTCCATGATTTATTATTACCGTTTTTGAATATTTTTTTAATTTTTTTATATAATTAGGTAAAAAATAAAAAAAAACAAAAAAACAGGTGCACTACTTTATATTATTAGATTTTTTTCAAAAATCAGAAAACTATTGTTAATAATTTTTGATGTTGAAGGTGTTTTGTTGGATGAGGAATATCTTCCAATTCTTGCAGAAAAACTAAACAAGGAAGATGAAATTTGGGAAATAACTAAACAAGGAATTCAAGGAAAAATCAATTGGGAAGAAGGACTTCGAACAAGAGTAGATGCCTTAAAAGGATTGGATGAAAAAACATGTCAGGAAGTAGCTGATACTTTACCACTAATGACTGGTGCAAAAGAAGCATGCCGAATTTTAAAAGCTGCAGGTTGGAAAATTATGGCTGTATCTGGGGGATTTACATTGATGATGGATAGATTACAAAAAGAATTAGGCTTAGATTATGTTTATTGCAATGATTTAATTTTTAATGATGGTAAACTAGATGGTGTTACAATAAATGTTGACTCTGATAAATCAAAGTCTGCAAAAATAAAAATTGAAGAATGGGGTGAAAAAAAAGAAAATATAGTTTGTGTAGTTGATGGTGCTAATGATATTAAATTATTTGATATATGTGGATTAGGAATAGCATATAGGGCACAGGATTTAGTCAAAGATTTAGCTACTACAACTTTAGAAGAAAAGGATTTATCCAAAATTTTGGATATAATTAACAAGCATTTCAAATTAGAATTAGAGACGACTGTCTAAACAATTTTTTACTTGTATGTTTTAGAATCTATAATTGCAAATTCTTCCAATACACATAGATAAAGAAATTACTGATGCGGATGATTTATCTGATCTTATTTTAAATTCAACTGAAATTCATGACGGCGATATTTTTGTAATTGCTCAAAAAATTATCTCAAAACAGGAGGGGAGAGTAGTAAAATTGTCTACAGTTATACCTTCATTATTGTCAGAAGGAATAAGTTCACAATACAAAAAAGATCCTCGTATTGTTGAATTAGTTTTATCTGAATCTAAAAGAATTATTAGAATGAAAAGTGGTTTGATTATTACAGAAACTAAACATGGATTTATTTGTGCAAATGCTGGAATCGATGAAAGTAATGTTGTTGAAGGATTTGTAACTTTATTGCCATTAAATTCTGATAAATCTGCAGAAAAATTAAGAAAAAAAATTTTGAATGAAACTGGAAAAAACATTGCTATCATAATTTCTGATACTTTTGGAAGGCCTTTCAGATTGGGTCAAACAAATTGTGCAATTGGAACATCTGGATTAGAGCCTATTTTGGATTATTCTGGGACTATGGATTCTTTTAATCGTGTGCTACGTGTAACTGCAATTGCAATTGCAGATGAACTTTCTGCTGCTGCTGAACTTGTAATGGGAAAAACAAAAAAATGTCCTGTAGCAATAATTCGTGATTATTCTTTTAATTCTTCTGAACAAAATATTGATATTTTATTACGTTCTGAAAATGAAGATCTTTTTAAATAATTTTATTATTGATCTAAAGTCTGGTTTTTTGATTATTTGAATAATTAATAATTTATTGATTCGCAATTTGTTAATTAGACTTTAATATAACAAATCCTTTTTTCTATTTTAGATGTCCGAATCTGATGGAAAAAAACTAGATGCAACTGGATTATTTTGTCCAGAGCCTGTATTTAGAACAAAAATTGAACTTGAAAGAATGCAAGTGGGTGAAATCATAAGTGTATCTGCTGATGATCCTGATGCTGAGGAAGATATTTCCCGATGGGTTACAAGAAATGGTCATGAATTACTAAATTTAAGTAAAGACGGATCTGTCACTACCCTTAAAATTAAAAAATTAAAATAATTTTTTATTCTAGGATTTTTTTTATTTCTGTGTCATAAAACTTTCTAAATTCTGTATTCATGTTTTTTTCATGTTTTAAACAATTGGTACTTACTATTCCTAATGATTCCTTGATTTTTTTACTCCATTGACTTTGTTGTTTGTCTTTTGAACTAATAATGGATGGAGTTTTTTCAACTTGTTGCATCATTTTTATTAATTCTGTTCCTAATTGATGAAATTTACTGATCTGTAATAGGAAAATTTTTGCTTGTTCCTCATTTATGATATTCATCATCTTTTGAATCTGATTATAATATGATAGGGACAATTCATTATATTTTTCAAAGTTTTTGATTCTATTTTGCCAAAACTCTTTTGATGTTTTTTCTTCAATTTTGTAACTGAATTGATTTTTTGCTAATATTGAACCTAAATTCATTAGTTTTTCACTGTGTTCTTGCATTCTTTTTTTAATTTTGTTTTCTTCTTCTCTCATTGATATTTGGTTTATTCTTTGTATTAAAGAACTTGACTTTTTTCGTTGTTCCAAGCATTGTCTACTTTCTCTGAATAATCTTTAATGCATTTTTCACAAAATGAATCCCATTCATCTAAATTAAATTTTTTCAAAAAATTCAATATCCATTTATAATCTGGTTCCTTTTTATATTGAAATTGTTGAATTGTGTAAATTTCTTTTTGATGAAATTTATTTGAACATTTTTTACATTCTACGTTTTTATTTTTCTTCATTTTCTGTAAGAAACTTATCTACATCTATTGCTGCCATACATCCAAATCCTGCAGCTGTAATTGCTTGCTTGTAATTTCTATCATGTACATCTCCTGCTGCAAAAACTCCTTTCATATTTGTATGTGTTTTATTTTTTAAAATAATGTAACCTTCTTCATCTAAATCTATTTGATTTTTAAATAATTCTGTATTTGGTTTATGTCCTATTGCAACAAATAATCCTCCTACATCAATTGTTTTTTCTTCATTTGTTTTTAGATTTTTTAACACAGCTTGTTGCATTTTTTCATTTCCTTTGATTTGAGTTACTTCTGAATCCCAATGAAATTGGATTTTTTCATTATTCAGTGCTCTTTCTTGCATAACTTTACTTGCTCGTAATTCGTCTCTTCTATGCACTACGTGTACTCTGGTTGCAAATTTTGTTAGAAATGTTGCTTCTTCTATTGCTGAATCTCCTCCTCCCACAACAATTAATTCTAGATTTCTAAAAAATGGTCCATCGCATGTTGCACAGTACGATACTCCTTTTCCAGAAAATTCTTCTTCTCCTGAAACTTGCATTTTTTTAGGATTTGCACCTGTTGCAATAATTACTGCACGTCCTTCATATTCTTCAGAACTTGTCAGAACTTTGTAAGGAGTTCGTCTTAAATCTACGTCAACTACAACATCATCAATAATTGTAGTCCCCATTCTTTGAGATTGTTTTCTCATATCGATCATTAGATCTGGACCCATGACTCCATTTTCAAAACCTGGATAATTTTCAACCTCAGTGGTGTTTACAAGTTGTCCTCCTGGTAAAATTCCTGATAAAATTAGTGTATTGTAACCTGCTCTTGAACAATATATTCCTGCAGTGTATCCTGCAGGACCTGCACCAATAATAATTACATCAAATTTTGTTTTCTTTTTGTCTGGAACCTTCGGACCATCATTATTAGTTTCTAATACCGCTGCACCTACATCTGCTGACATCATAGTGTATGATGTTTTATTTCATTAATTTAAGTCAATATCTCATTCTCTGAATTATTTTTCATTTTAGTTAGAATAGTTTTGTGTTTCTCACAAATTATTTTGTTCTTTATTTGTGAATTGAGTAGATCCTTTTGCCAATGTGCATTAAACAATCTGCATTGGGCATTGTCACAAAAAGCATCCCCTGTTTCATAATATGTTATAGATTGTAATACACACCCTTCAATAATTTCTGACAATCGAATGTCGTTATAATCTAATAATTCTTCTTTGTATTTTTCTTTGATTTCTTCTATTGGTCTTTTAGAAAAATTTGTCATCAAATCAAGATAATACTGCTTTGGTTTTGCCGGAGCTTCAATAATGCCTGTAGTCGAAATAATTATTGGGTTTGCGCCCACCCATATTCTTGCGTGATATCGAAAATCATCTTTGTCAAATGTACATGTTAATTTATTTGTAAAAATGATGTGTAATGTTTTTTGATTATGCTCTTGAATTGGAATTAACTCTTCAATGATTTTATTTAATTCAATTCCATCATACATTGTCATTTCTTTTTTATTTGACATGTCTTCATTTTCTGATTCAATTAAAATTTCATCAATTGAGGGCAAATGTTTTTTGAAAGGTTTTTTTAAATCAAAAATTCTGGTGCTGGCAATTTTTATACATTGATCATTATCTAAATTATTAAAAATATTTTCTTTGATTTGACTGTTGATTCCAAACGTTTCTAAAACAAATTTTTGTACTTTCTTTAAATTTATTATTGGAACTGATGGTTCATTGTATAAAATGACTTTGGAAATTTTCACTATAACTGGTTAATCCTAATTGTTTATCTTTCTAACTCTTTGATTTTCTCTGCTGCAATTTCAGCTGCTCTTTTTCCTGAATACAACATTGAACCAAACGTTGGTCCCATTCTTGCTAGTCCATGAGTTTCAGTAACTGACATTCCTGCTGCAATTAGTCCAGGATACACTTCGCCTGTTTTATGAACCACGTGTTCCTCTCCATCGTTAACAAACATTGGCTCCATTCCTTTCCATTCAGCTAATCCTCTATCTACTAATCTTTTTACTGCAACTGAATCGTGTCCTGATGCATCAATGATTACTTTAGCTTCAAATGCTACTGGATCAACACATGTGATGTTACGTGGCAATGCTGAAACTGGCATCCAATTAACTACAATTCCTGCCACTCTTCCGTTTTTCAAAACTAAATCATCGAATTTTGTTAATTGTAAGAATTTAACTCCTGCATCACATGCTGCTCCAATTAATTTTGATACTGCATGTGGTCCTGGTGTAAGGTATAATCCCTCTTGAACTTTTTTGTATGGTACTCCTAATTCATCCCAAATTTTTTGTGCTGGCTCTCTTACTGTAACTGGATTCATCATATATCCTCCTAACCAGTAGCCTCCTCCAAGATAGTTATTTTGTTCAATAACTAAGACTTTGAAACCTAAATTTGATAATTCTCTACTTGCTGTTAATCCTGCAGGACCTGCACCAATAATAATTACATCTGATTCTGCTCTATCAATTAATACATCGTGAAATTCATCTGCAATTGCACGAGTAATTTCTACTTCACGTACATCGGTAAATATCTTAGAAGATTGTTCAGCCACTGTTGCTTCTTGCATGTGGTGATTCCTTTTTTTATCCATTAATACTTTCGCACCTCAAAACTTAGGATGCACTAATTATCTAAATTTCGACAAAATTAACAGGAAAATTCTGTTTGTTTCTTGAAATTTAATGCAAAAACATACCGATATCAAAAATTTATAACCAAATCAAATTGAATTTTATTGTATTGACCGTCTCTGATTTGACTCATTCTTCAGTTGATCCAGTTACTCCAAAAATTAACTGGGCTAGAATTGATGAAGCTGATAATTTTGCTGAAACTGTAAAATTATATCGTCAAGGAAAATATGATGAAGAAAGTTTTAGAAGATTCAGACTTCAACATGGTGCATATGGCACAAGAATGACTAGTGATTATGCAATGGTACGTGTTAAATTACCTGCAGGTGAAATTTATCCTAAACAATTTGAAAAATTATCTCAACTTAGTGAACAATATTCTATAGGTAGTGCACATTTTTCAACACGTGAAAATATTCAATTGCATTGGGTAATTCTTGAAGATGTTTCTGAAATTTTTAGATCACTTGCAGAAGTGGGTTTGACTTCTAGAGAAGCATGTGGAAATTCTGTACGAAATGTAATTTGTAGTCCTTTATCTGGTGTCTGTTGTGAAGAAAAATTTGATTCAACTCCATATGCTCTTGCAACTGCAAAATTTTTCTTACGTAATCCAATGGCACAAAATCTCCCACGTAAATTTAAATTCAATTTTACTTGTTGTGAAAAGCATGGAATGGTGAGAATGGTTGACGTTGGACTAATTCCAGAAATTCAACAAATTAATGGCTCTGAACAAAGAGGCTTCAAAATCTTCCTTGGTGGTGGATTAGGGAATAAATCTTTTGTTGGACATCAGCTTGAAGATTTTACTCCTGAAGAAGATTTACTCTATACTTCTATTGCTGTAATGAGAATATTTGATCGATTAGGAGATCGAAAAAATCTTTTTAGAAATAGAATGCGTTATCTTGTAAATGATATGGGTTGGGAAAAATTCCAAAACCTTGTGTTGAAAGAAAGAGCAATCGTTAAAGCAACACAATCTGTTGTTACTAAATTAAAAGTTGATACCACCCCTGATAAAATTAAACGACCCCTAAAAATTTCTGATGAGGGTGTGCCTTCTACTCCTGATGGATATGCACGATGGCTTAAAACAAATACTGTGAAACAAAAACAATCAGAGTACAGTTCTGTGTTTATTACTTTAGAGGCTGGTGATATCACATCAAATCAATTAAATGCATTATCTGAAATTGTACGTGAATTTTCTTCAGAGGGTAAAGCTCGTTCTGGATTTGTTCAAAATATTGCATTAAGATATGTCCACGAGGATGATTTAATTCCATTATATTCAAAATTATTGCAATCAGGATTGGCAAAATCTGGTGCATTGACTATGACTACGCCTGTGGGTTGTTCTGGAACCACTTCTTGTAATTTAGCATTAACAAATTCTCATAGATTGGCAAAAGAAATCCAAAGGAAATTCCTTGAATTAAAATTAGATGAAGACGATGATCTGACTGATTCTTCGATAAAGATTAGTGGTTGTCCAAATTCTTGTGGTCAACATGGAATTGCTACTATTGGTTTCTTTGGTGGTGGTGGTCATAATGGGAAAGATATGTTTGCTAATTATCAAATGTCTTTGGGAGGTAGATTCGATGGTGAAACTATGTTGGGTCAAACTTGTATTCGTGTTCCTGCAAAAAGAGTCATCCAAGTTATTTTAAAAATTATTGAATTATTCAAAGAAAACAAACAATCTGATGATACGTTGAAATCTTGGATTCATAGAATTGTTGATGGTAGTGAGGATTCTGCAATTAAATCTGTTAATGACATTAAAAAAATATTGGAACCTTTGATTATTCCTCCAAGTAAAGATGATGACCCTGATTTTTATCTTGATTATGGAAGCGATACTAGTTACCACACAAAAACTGGTAAAGGTGAATGTGCTGCTTGACTCAATCAATTAAAATTACTTCTGATGTTGATTCGGTTCGTTCAGAAATTCGAGATAATAGTATTCGAGTAATCGATGTACGACGTGAGAATGATTTCAAACAGGATCATATCCCTAATGCTGTAAATTTACCTTTGGCAACTTTGTTATCTGATGATAGTCCTGAAAATGTTTTGAAACTTGTAAACTCTATGGGTATTGATGATGAAATGCCTGTAGTTGTTTACGATGACACTTTTGGTGCTTTAGCATCTAGAGTAGCTTGGACATTGGAATGGATAGGTCATTCAAATGTAACTTTGCTTGAAACAACTTATAGCAATTGGAAATCATTGGGATTAGAAAATGAATCAAAAATTAATGAAGTTCCTACAAAGAATCATTCTATGAATTTACAATCTGATATTTTAGCGACATCTGATTATTTAGAATCTGCAAAAAATAGAGATGATGTAATTTTAATTGATAATAGAGAGCGGTTAAATTATTTAGAACAACATATTCCAGGAGCTATCAGTCTTCCTTATCGTACTCTTGCAAGTAATGATAAAATTCTCCGTTCAAAAGAAGATATGACAAGATTGTTGGATAATAGAGGTGTTTCTGGAAATTCTGAAATAATTACTTATTGTGGTAGTGTGGGAACGCTATCTGGGTTAGCATATTATGCTTTAAAATCTGCTGGATTGCCAAATGCAAAATTGTATGTTCGCTCATTTAAGGAATGGAAAAATCTTCAAAAACCTACAATCAAACAAGAAGATGCAAATTATTGGGATTTATCTGCAGAATAATTTATGCTATTTCGTCACGTAGTTTTTTAGTAATTGTAACTTCGATATTATCTAAAACTTCTAACATTTTGTCTTTATTGTCAATAATGTATTCTTCACCTCTATCATTTAATCTGATTTTCCATAATCTAATTTCTCTATGTTCCTCAAAGAAATTTTCAATCATTTGTTCTCCTGATTTTGATGAATCAATAAATTCTTCAAACACTGACATAGTTTTTTCTACATCTCCTTCCTCGATTGATTCTTTAGCTGATTGAATTGCTTGACTTAATGCTTTCAAATTTTTAACAGGTTTTGGTAATTTCTTTTTGGTGATTCCAAAAAATCCAATCTTTTCTTTACCTATTTTTTCTGCAATGTTGTCTGTAAGATCATAGATTGGAATTTTACTTAATCCATCACGTTTTTCATTTTGTACAATTAATCCTTTTTCTAATAATTTCTTTAAAGCAAATTCTGCATCTGCTTTATCTAAAAATGTCGTCCAAACAATTGCACCAAGTGTGTGATATCCTTGTCTAACTGATTCTAACACTACTACTTCTTGAATCCTTTTGAATCCTTCTTCAATTCTTACATTTGCAAAATCTTTATCTCTAATGGATTTTCTGGCATTTTTTACATCAATTTCTATTGCATGTTTTAATGCTTGTAATGATTCAGGAACTTGATTCAATAATGATAGGAAACATGCTTTATTGTACCATGCCATTCCGTATGTCTTATCTGAATCAATTGCTTTGTTAACTGCATCTAATGCTTTGGCATATTTTTTTTGTTCATAATGAACTAATCCTTTTAGATTCCAAGCTTCTGGATTGGTAACGTCCACTTCTAGTACTTTATCATATACTTTCAGTGCATCATTATGTTCTTCTAAATGAAATCTTGCATATCCTAGTTTCATTAAAATTTCTACGTTGTCTGGTTCAATTCGTAATGCTTGTTCAAATACTTCTACAGCTTCGTTTAATTTTTCATCAGCCATCAAATTAATTCCTTTTTTAAATAATTTTTTGATGTTGTAACTTGGATCTACTAAACTAGTTTCTTTGGTGACGATTTTTTTAGATCCTTCTTCTTTTGATTCTAATTCTACTTTTTTCTTTTTTTTCCCAAACAATGTATTCCCTTGTCAATTTTTGAATTTAATCTAGTTAAATACCATCTTAATCGGAAACTTTTCTATTTTTTTTAGATTTTTGAGCCTTAATGAGAACCAAATCCTGAAATACTTGAAATATTAACAAACGACTATGTCTTCTATTCCACGCATTGAAATTCAAGGACAGGCACCTTTTAAACAATCTGGCGTATATGAGGTTCAAATTTCTATTCTGGATACAAAACCTTCTGATGATGAAATTCGTTCTAAAAAATTTACTGCTTTGTGGACAGGCACCTTTCATCTTAATGTCAAAGATGGAATTTTTTCTGAAAAATTAGGTGATCCCAAAAATCCACTTCCCGATTCTGTCAGTAGTTTGGAAACTGTTTGGATAATTGTTAATGATTTATTCTCATCTGTTTACTCTATTTTTGATGTAACTCTTAGATCTACATCATCTAATGATAAAACTAAACAAATTAGTGAAAACAAACCTGAAACCCCTAAAATGAGGCGACCATCAAAGACTTCTCAAAAACCTGATTCAGTTGGTATTGGTTCTAGAGGTGCTCGTGGTCCAACTGGAGATAAGGGTGATGTTGGAATATCTGGCCCGCCTGGTGACAAGGGAGTTCCTGGCCCGCCTGGTGACAAGGGCTTATCTGGAGATAAAGGAATTACTGGTGACAAAGGCTCATCTGGAGATAAAGGAATTACTGGTTCTAAGGGCCAATCTGGAGATAAAGGAATTACTGGTGATAAAGGAGATAAAGGAGATAAAGGAGTTACTGGCCCGCCTGGTGACAAGGGAGACAAAGGTCATACTGGTTTACCTGGTGACAAGGGAATTACTGGAATTCGTGGAGTACCTGGTGAAAAAGGTGACAAAGGTCCACAAGGCTCATCTGGAGATAAAGGAATTACTGGTCCTGTTGGAGTACCTGGTGAAAAAGGACCTACAGGAACTTCTGGTGTTCAAGGTGAAAAAGGAATTCAAGGTACTCCTGGTCCTCTTGGTGAAAAAGGTACTACTGGTTTAATTGGTGACAAAGGTCCAATCGGTCCATCTGGTCCTCTTGGAGATAAAGGAATTACTGGTCCTGTTGGTCCGCCCGGTGACAAAGGTCCAATCGGCCCACCTGGTCCTCTTGGTGAAAAAGGAAGTAAAGGTCCTGAAGGTCCAATCGGTGACAAAGGCCCACAAGGCCCACAAGGTCCTGCTGGCGCAAAAGGATTAACTGGAGTTCCTGGTCCTCAAGGTGAAAAAGGTGAAAAAGGTCCTTTAGGCCCTCTTGGTGAAAAAGGAAGTACTGGTGCAACAGGTCCGCCCGGTGACAAAGGCCCACAAGGCCCACAAGGAACTCAAGGTGAACGTGGAACAACAGGTCCATCAGGTGAAAAAGGCCCACAAGGCCCACAAGGCATTCAAGGCCCACAAGGTGAACGTGGTCCAATCGGTCCAATCGGTTCTATTGGTGAGTCTGGTCCAATCGGAGGACAAGGTCCTGTCGGTCCTGCTGGTCCAAAAGGTCCACCCGGTCCACCCGGAGAAAAAGGTCCATCAGGTGGTATGTCTTCAGAACAAAAGGCAATTTTTAAAGAATTATTAGAAATTTTAACAAACAAAGAAATCATTACCACTGAAGAACAAATTAAATTGATGAGTTATTTGTATTAATTTTTAATTTCATTTTTTAATTTCATTTTTTAATTTCATTTTTTAATTTCATTTTTTAATTTCATTTTTTAATTTCATTTTTTAATTTCATTTTTTAATTTCATTTTTTAATTTCAT
>DASCQR010000113.1:0-4389 GCA_036013185.1 Candidatus Nitrosopumilus sp.
ATGACAATATTTTCATTTTGATAATTATTAACAATTTTTTGAATTATTGGAATGATCTTACTTGATTTTGATGTATATGCTGCCTCTTCTTCTTCTATTCGAATTAAAATATTTTTTTTATTATTATTTTTAAAAGGAGAATTGATATTTTCATTAATTTTTCTTTGCATTGTTACCATTGCATCAATTGCTTTGTATTGTACAATATCTTTTTCATTAATTCCATATTTTGAGAATTCTTTTTTTTGAATTACATATGGTATTAATAATTTTTGAATCAACGGTACTGTTAATCTCATTACAGCATTTGCATGTGGTGAATCACAAAACATAATATGTTTAATTCTTAATCCAAAGGAAATCCTTGCTGCCTCAGGTGATCCAAAGCTAATTACTAAATCTGGTTTAAATCTCTCAATTTTTTTTGAAAGTTTTTCAATTCTTTCAATACTGGCTTTTAGCTTATTCTTCTTGTCTCCTCCTCCATGTTTTCCAATAAAAACAAGCTTGAAGTGACGAATTTTTGATAATTTTGAGACTTCGTTATATTCTCTTGAAGTACAAAAAAGCTCATGTTTTCTTCCTAATTTTTCAACAATTGACTCAGTAAACAACAATTGCTTCGGTGTTAGAATATCAATCCATATTTTCAAGTATTTTTGATAAATACTATACTTCAATAAGTTTTTCTTAGTCAAAAATCATGTGTAATTGATGGGAAAAACAAAAGTCGTTGTTTATGGCTTAAGTACAGAAGGCTATGCTATCGCATCCCAAATGGCTATCAAAGGTGCTGATGTATCAATAATTGATGAATCCACACCATCAGCGATATCTCTTAAAGCTGAAATTGCTAAAACATATCCAAATGTCTCTTCTTTGAAAGAAGATGAACCATTATTAGCAATGGAACCAATTGATGTGGCAATTTCTAAAGCTCAGTATCTTTTCTTTACTCCAAGAATTAGGAAAACTGGTCAAGATATCAAAACAGAAGTCCATTCTAAATTCAAAGATGCAGTAACATCATTAAAGAAAAATAGCTCAGTAATTTTCACACTTGCTACAGGATTTGGAGGCAATAATGAAAATATTTCATTATTAGAGCATGTTACTGGACTTAAAGCTGGTAAAAATATTTCTTATTTTTATTATCCATTAGAGGATCTCAAACAACAACCAAAAATTATTGGTTCATTCAATGGCAAAGAAGATCCAATTTTATCTGATTTATTAAATAATGGTAAAAAAGATAAAAAATTTGTCGCTATTTCATCTTCTGAACATTTTCATGCTATAGATATTTTATCAAGATTTTCTAGTCTTTGTAGTGTTTTAGAGGTATGTAAGTATGCACAAGATGAAATCACAAAAAATGATCTCTCATTAAATGATTTTCAAGAAATATTTTTGGATAATATGATAAATGGGTTATTTGATTTAAAATCTTTAGGCTCATCATTTGAAGGTTCAAATTCATTAATGTATTTGATTAATGGAAGTGTAAAAGGAATTGATGGTTATATCAAAAGATTAATTGATGAAATTCGTGGAACATTAAAGAAAAATGATTTGAAAGCAAGTAGAACAAAAATTGCATTGTCTTGGACTCTTGATCAACATGCAATGCGTGGAGATAAAATTGAAATGCTCCAAAATCTAACTTCTAGGTTACGTGATTATATTGGTGATGTAGAAGCTTACGAAGATCCAGATTTTAATCTATTTCATAGTGACAAAACCACAATAATTGTAGCATGTTCTCAATCTGACTTTGATAATATTGAGAAAACTAAAAAAGATTCTAATCTAATAATTGTTAAAGCTAATCCTCTATGCGAAACAATTCAATAATAGTATAAATTAGCTAAATAATTATTTTGTTTAAATTGTCTGATGAAAAAAACTCTGATGAAATTCCTATTGAAATCATCCCTGAAGAGAAAGTAGAAGTTCAAAATTCTGAAAAATCACAGAATGTCAATGATGTAAAACAATCATCTGAAGATTTATCTGGACTATTAGAATTAGAGCAGCAAAAATCTTTACAATTTGAAGAAAAGTTGAAACATGTATTAGCAGATTTTCAAAATCTTAGTAAAAAAACTCAAACTGATATAAAAAATGGCGTAAATTCTAAAATTGATGAATTTATGTTAGATTTTCTTAAAATTTATGATGATTTTATACGTGCTAAGGAAGTTATATCTGAGAGTAAAATAAATGCAGATGGTTTAAATTCAATTTTAAAAAATATGGAATCATTAATGGAAAAATATAATGTAAAACCAATAGATGCATTAGGTGAAATTTTTGATCCAAATTTCCATGAAGCCATTTCTATAATTACTGACTCTACATTAGATGATAATACAATCACAAAAGAGATTAGGAAGGGATATATTTCTCAAGAAAAAATATTAAGACCTACGCTAGTAGAAATTTCAAAAAAGGAGAATAATGATAAAAATGACTAAAATTATAGGTATTGATTTAGGAACAAGTAATTCTGCTGCTGCTGTAGTAATGGGTGGAAAACCAACTATTGTACCTGCAGCTGAGGGAGCAACAGTTGGTGGTAAAGCATTTCCATCTGTTGTTGCATTTACTAAAGATGGGGAACTTTTAGTTGGAGAACCTGCAAGAAGACAATCTGTAACAAATCCTGATAATACAATTGTTGCTGCAAAAAGAAAAATGGGTTCTGATGAAACTTTTAAAATCCTAGATAAAGAATACAAACCTCAGCAAGTTTCAGCATTTATTCTTCAAAAAATAAAAAAAGATGCAGAGGCTTTTGTTGGAGAACCAATTGAAAAAGTAGTAATTACAGTACCTGCATATTTTGATGATAATCAACGTCAAGCAACTAAAGATGCTGGAACTATTGCTGGACTAGATGTTGTTAGAATAATTAATGAACCAACTGCTGCATCTTTAGCATTTGGATTAGATAAAGCTAAACAAGATATGAAAATATTAGTTTTTGATTTTGGTGGTGGTACATTAGATGTAACTATCATGGAAATGGGTGGTGGTGTTTTTGAAGTACTTAGTACCTCTGGTGATACAAAATTAGGTGGTACAGATATGGATAAAGTTCTAATTGATTTTGTTGTAGATGAATTCAAGAAAAAAGAAGGAATTGATTTGAATTCTGATTCAACAGCCATGACAAGAATTAGAGAAGCTTGTGAGAAAGCAAAAATTGAATTATCCACAGTTATGGAAACTGATATTAATTTACCATTTATTGCCCATGATCCATCTGCAGGTGCAAAAAATCTTGAAATAAGAATTACAAGAGCAAAATTAGATGAATTAATAGGTCCAATTGTTGATAGATGTAAGCCTTCAATACTAAAAGCATTAGAAGATGCAAAATTATCAAATTCCGATATTAATAAAATTGTCATGGTAGGTGGACCAACAAGAATTCCATTAGTCAAAAAATTTGTTAGTGAAGTAATTGGACAAGAAACTGAATCTGGTGTTGACCCTATGGAAGCGGTAGCAATGGGTGCTGCAATACAAGCAGGAATCATTGCTGGTGATGTTACAAGTGACATAGTTTTGCTTGATGTTACACCTTTGACATTAGGAATTGAAACGTTAGGTGGTGTTAGAGAACCATTAATTGAAAGAAATACTACTATTCCAACTTCTAAAGGTAAAGTTTTCACAACAGCTGCTGATAACCAAACAGCTGTCACAATTCATGTTGTTCAAGGTGAGAGACCAATGGCAACTGATAATGTATCTTTGGGAAGTTTCAATCTTACTGATTTACCACCAGCACCAAGAGGTGTTCCACAAATCGAAGTTAAATTTGATATTGATGCAAATGGAATCATAAATGTAACAGCAAAAGATCTTGGTACTCAAAAGGAAGCAAAAATTACAATAGAATCTAATTCAAAATTATCTCCAGAAGAAATTGAAAAATTAAAAGAAGATGCAGAAAAATTTTCTGATGAGGATAAAGTTAAGAAAGAAAAAATTGATCTTAAAAATGAAGCAGAAAGTTATATCTATACAACAGAAAAATTAGTTAATGTTGATCTCAAAGACAAAATTTCACAAGAACAAGGAATAAAAATTACTGATGCAGTAAAAGAAGTGAAAGAAGTTTTAGATAAAGAATCATCTGAATTAAAACCTAAACTTGAAGCATTACAAACTTTAGTGAATGAAGTAACCACAGAGCTTTACAAAAATACTACACCACCTCCAGGTGCTGATGGACAACAAGGTGCTGATGGACAACAAGGTGCTGATGGACAACAAGGTGCTGATGGACAACAAGGTGCTGATGGACAACAAGGTGCTGATGGACAACAAGGTGCTGATGGACAAACTTCTAATTCAAATACTACTGATGAAACAAAA
>DASCQR010000114.1:0-9378 GCA_036013185.1 Candidatus Nitrosopumilus sp.
ACACACAAGCACAAATTAGCTATAGATTAGAAATTCCTCAATCTACAATGAAATATCATTTATTACAATTAAGTAAAGAAAATAAAATTTTTTCTGAAAAATTATTTAAAAATCACTTTTTTCCCATAGGAATTGATAATAAAATGAAAATTAAAACATGTATTGAAAGTAATAATCATTTAAATAATATTTATAAAAATTTTAAAAATGATATGTCACTTGAAGAAATTGCAATAGCTTGTAATATTTCAAAGAGTATTGCATCAAAGCGATTACAAATTTTAGAATCACTAAATGTAATTAAAAAAATTAAAGTAGATAAGAAAATAAAATTTTGTAAAAATTAATTTAAAAAAATTTATCTTAAATTATTTAATTAAGAATCAATTTTGAATTTGAAATTTAATGTTTCATCAACTTCGCCAATATCAGAAAGAACAATTTCAATTAAATTTGAATCATCAAGAGACATATCAAGTTTGTCAGTTCCAACATGAATAATTTCTTGGTCTATTACAGAATTACCACCAGATGATACATTAAGTTTGTAAGATACATCACTGACAGATTTTTCAGTTAGTCCTTCAACTATTGAAATATTTAATGCATTATCTGATTGTAATGAAGGTTGGTTAGTCCACCAATCCCATTGATTCCACCAAATAGAAACTAAATATTCGCCATTACTAGTATACTTAGTAAATGCAAATTGTTTTGCATGGCTATCATCCTTTACTTCAACAATCTCTCTTTCTAATGGGTCTGATTTGACTTCAACAATTTTAGCAATTGTTGTTACTTGTTTGTAATCATTTTCTTGATATGGTAATGGAAGAGTATAATCATCATATTCGGCATAAACATTATCACCAGGTGATACTCTTAATTCAGAATGTCCACCACCATACAAAATATAGTTAGAACCAGATTCTCTCCAAGTTGATTCTACAAATTTAATGTTAGTAGGATAATCTCCATGCATTTGAGGTGTTAGTCTATAGTTTGGTTTCCACGTAACATCTACAATAATTCCTCCCTTGTCAGTATCAGAATAAACACGAAGTGGGTATTGTAATTTTTTATCAAATGGATATCGTAAACCATCTAGATCACTCATAGTTAATTTTGCTGTATCTCCAATCACATATTCTTCTTCATCAAAGTATAATTCTGCTAAACGCCAAGTATGTGTTGCACTTTTGAACATTGTATCACCTTTATCATTATATTGAAATGACATTGTAATTGCACCTTGTTGTCTTGCTTCAGCTCTTAATGCGCCATCATCAAGAACTCCCATTGAACCTGCAGATATTTTTTGAATTACACCATTTTTCCATGTGATTTTTGGTTCTACCGTACCTTCACATCTATTTCCGCCATAATTATCAGCTCTACCATCACCAGTTACATCATGTCTGAATCCAGAAAGTTTGATGGAACCATAAAAAAGACCATGATCACGTCCTGTTTCAATGAATTGATTACAGTCTGGGTCTGAATCAAGTGATGATGTGCCTTCTCTAGTATTAATTTTTATCAAACCATTTGCACCAGTTGGATCTGCACCTAACTCATCAAGTTTTTTATCATCAGCATTAAATCCTGGAGCCCAAAGTAAAACATAGATTCTACTTCCCCAAGAATATCCTTCTGTTCGTTCTTTACATTTTGCCATATAATCTTGAGGTTTCATATGTGGTTTATCAAATTCTGTTTTTTGAATTGGATTATTTTCACAAAAGAATATTTTATTTCCATTGTTTTTTGTTTGAACTGCAGCATCTGCAATTGGTAAAATATCTCCATCGTTACTTGCGTTAAGTGGCACTCCGGAAGTCAATAAAACTAGCATAAAGAAAGGTACAAAATATTTAGCTTTAATTAATTCCAATGTAAAATTTAGATCAAGTTTTTTTTTAATATAAGATCTGGTACATATATTGGATGAGTTAGAAAAAAAAGAAAATTAAAGTTGGTTTCCGGCTAAAAACCAGTTTTCTTTAGGATTGTCTTCAAAAACAACAATAACGTGACTTTCTTTTGTTTTTAGAATTTCTACAGCTGATTTTGTAATTGCTTTTGCATATTCATCCTTTTGTTCCTGAGTCCTTCCAGGATACATTGATACTGTTATCAACGGCATGAAAATTTTTAATTCATTGCAGAATTTATTCTTTCAATAGTTATCGAAAGTCAGATCCATAGCCATATCTTGTTCCATATGTAAAATCTGAACTATGTGTTTTTTTATATAGATATCCAGTAGCTAGTCCGATTACAAAACCACCAATATGAGCAAGATAAGCTACTCCTCCACCGGCTACACCAAAGCCTCCAATAAAGAATGGAAGTAAATTCTGAAATACTAGCCAAAAGGGCAAAAACCAGCGTGCCTGGATATGCATCATTCTCCAGAAAAATCCTAACATCAAAAATGTCTGAATTCTAGTTTTAGGAAAAATTATCAAATATGCACCCAAAACACCAGAAATTGCACCAGATGCACCAACTGCAGGTGTTGCACTTGAGGCATCACCAAAGATATGAACTAAACCTGCAATAACTCCCCATACCAAATAAATTCCTAAAAATTTTATTTTTCCAAATTTTAATTCAATATTATCTCCAAATATCCACAAAAATAGTAAATTACCACCAAGATGAAGTAAACCACCATGCATGAATGTAGATGTCAATAATGTTAGTTCAGGAAAAGCTGGACAATTTTGAATTGTGCCACCCAAATCTACTCCACTAAATGCACCTGTAATACAACCAGGAACTGCACCCCAATTGTAAAACATAACAAACGCATTTTGATTTGTAAAATCAAAAAATTGTCCAGTGTAAATTACTTCTAAGAAAAATACAATTACATTAGCAATAATTAAGCCAATAGTTACTTTAGGTTTGAATCCAGGAGGATGAGGATTTTCATCTCGAATTGGTAGTAGCATTGATAATCTATTTAATTAAAAATTGTATAATAACATTATTCAAATAATAAAATCGCTATACAATAATAATTTCTCTTTCAACGAGATTTTTAATAATACTTAAAAATTCATCATCAGAAATTTTTCCTTCATACCACCAACCAACTATAGTTTTTAACCATGTAGGAATTTTCCATTCACTTACAGGAGACATTTCTAATAAAGGAATTTCAATTATTTGTTTTTCAATTAAAAATTTAATTCCTTCAAGAAATTCAGAATCTATAATTTGATCAGTAGACCACCAATCTCCACTTTGCTTTATCCAAATTGGTATTTTTGGTAAATCAGGAGGCAATCCTTTTTCAAATCCAGATATTTCCCAAGTACCTTGTGTTAATGGATCTATTGTAAAAGCAACATGCCAAGAGCCCATTTCATCCATACTTTGGATAAACTGCACAGGCTCATCATCTAATGTAACGTCAAATTTTTCATTTCCTGAAATTGGCATAAATTCAAAATTTGCATATCCATCCAATGGAAAACTATTGTAACCAATTATACTCATTGTTGTTTCTGTTTCATCAAAAACAGGATCATGATAATATGTTCCTGGAGAATCATATCTAAAATCAAAATTACCGCCAGCCTTTTTTGCAGTTCCAGGGACTACAGTTGTATCCATTGTTCCAAAACAACTATAGTAATAGACATCATCAGTTATTGAAGGATCTGGATACATTGAAAAATCAACAATTTCACCAGGTTCAATTTTTTCAATAGCTTGCATATTTTGTCCAACATCTAAAACTTTTTCAAATCCATGAATTACTGCAAAAACTTTAGGATTGTAAATGGTTGTATCGCCATTGTTTTGAATTCTACCAGTCAAATGTCCATCATCGTATTGTATCAAAGTTTCATCATAAAGAATAATGATGGGTAGTTTATTTTGAAGAGTTCTTTCATAAGTTAATTCTGCAGGAAGTAAAATTGGATTATCAAATTCTCCTTCAAAAAATTTTATTTTAAATGGAATTTCAGTACCAGAAGCTAATGGTACATGTTGAATTGTTTTAGAAAATATTTGAGAATTATTTTCTACTGAAACAGTGACTGTTGGAATTATTGCATAATCAAGTTCATTTTTCACATTTCCAACTATAGTATAGATTCCATTTGAATCAAAATATGAAACATATTCATGACTTGGAATGGTTACCTCTGCAAAAGTAATTTGTGGTATAAACATTAAACATGCAAATAAGATAATGGAAAATAATAGATAATTGTATTTTCTCATATTAAAAAGAGTTAATGATATCTTCAAATCCAGATATAGATTTTTCAAGTGAACCTGGTCTATACTCTTCAATTAATTTATCTACAAGTCCTCTTACTTTGATATGATATCTTTTTTTCAACTCTACCATTTTAATTTCAACTAAACCATCTGCAACAATTTGTGAAAGATATAATGAAACAGTTGATGGAGATTTTTTAACTTCTTGAACTAATTGCGTAAATTCTAATCCGTCATCTTTGATTAGTGCAAGTAACAAATCACGTGGAGTCTCTTTTCGTAGTGCTTTGATGACAACTGATTCTTCTTCAGTAATATTTGGAGGATAAAATCTAACTTGTCTTGGACCACGCATTACTTTGACTACACCATTATCTTCTAATTTTTTTAAATAATGAGATAGTACACCATTTTTTAATCCAGATGAACGCATTATCTCACGGAATTGGATTCCAGGATTTTCATCAATTAGTTCTTGTAATTTTTGGGTTCTGTCAATCATTTCTAAAGACTCCAAGTGCCAGTAATCCTAATGTAATAAAAGTCAACAGATGACCTACTTCATTTAATGGCAGAATACCAATATCATACATTGTTGGCCAAGTACTATCAATTAGTAAGACTGATTCAGCACCAATAAAAGTACAAAATGCAATAGCACTGAGTAAAAGTCGTTTTGTACGTAATCTAACATATGCAGCTAATGCAAGTGTGGAAATAAAGACTGCAAGTGTAATTCCACCAATATGCAAAAAGATGTGAGCCAAATGATACCCGTGAAGTAAATGAGGAATAATTATCGGTAAAGCCAAAATTGCAATTACTCCAGTAACCACAACAGAAAACAATGTAGATTTTCTTTCAACTAATTTTTCGGGTTTAAACAAAGTGATCTCATTGTTGAATTATCTAAATTTAAAGACTACTGGTTCAAACATCGAATGAAAATGAATTAAATTGCTATAATATTCTTGTAAACTAAAAATTCAAGACTTTGAACAAATGTTTTATCATCTATTTGACCATCAACCCACCATCCAGTAATTGTTTGTACCCAAGATGGTATTTTTTTGATTTTTAAAATTTCAGATTGATTCTGATCAATTGTAATTATTTCATTCTTAATCATATTATCAATTATTTCGATGAATTGATTATCATCGATTTTTTTTTCAGACCACATTAATGCATTGTTGACAATCCAATCAGGAATTAAAATAGAATTATGCTCATTGATTGCAATAGGGAAACTAGTTGTTGCAAATTCATTTCCATCTAAATTATTAAAATTAATATTAATAATTCCCGATA
This sequence comes from Candidatus Nitrosopumilus sp., assembly GCA_036013185.1. GTDB lineage: Archaea > Thermoproteota > Nitrososphaeria > Nitrososphaerales > Nitrosopumilaceae > Nitrosopumilus. The sequence goes on from DASCQR010000114.1 coordinate 5,557, forward strand.
AATTATTAGGGATAACAAAATCTATTATGTTATGTTCAGTTTTTGATTCTGTACTGATTCCATTTTGTTGAAAAATTAATTGATCATTTTGGGTAATAGAAAATTCATAATTTGTTGAAACAGGTTTATTTTTTAAGAAAATATCAGTTATGTCAAAAATTATTTTTGCGTTCGAATCTGATGTAAGAAACTCTGGTTCCCAAGACAAAAGAATTCTAAATTGTCCATTATCAGTAACTGAACTTAGATGAGTATAATCACGATCTGGAGTAATAACAAAATTCATTCCATTTAGATTTGAAGCATTTTCAAGAATATTCAATAATTCTTTTTGATAAATAATAAAATGAACCACACGACCTTCAGTAAAAAAATCATCTACATTTACTACATCATTGGATAATTCAATTCCATTTACAGACATTGAAAATCCAGATAAAAGTAATGCGCCGAATTCTTTAGGGATAATGATTTCTTCATGTACAACTGATGTTTGATTAATGTTAGTTTGACTCCATTCAAATGGCATAGAATAGCTTATTTCTTTAAGTTCAGGATTGTATTGAAAATTTGAAATTTCATCATAGTATGTAACTACTTGAATATTTTGTTTTCCAAAATTTGGATCAATGAAATCGTGCGTAGTAGTTTGTGCAATAGAAATTCCTGCATTAAAAATAAGTGGTGTTTCTAATTTTTTTGAATAGTCATCAGCAGTAATTATGCTAATATCTAATGTGTATAATCCTCCTTCACTGAGTTTTGGTCCTTTAACATCAATTAATCGGCTTTCTAGACCTAATAATGAACCAAATAGATCACCATTAGTTCTTTCATTAATAATAATTGAATCAGTGTCTTCTGAAATAAAATTAAAAACTAAAAATCCATTATCAGCTTTAAATTCTTTTTCAAAAAGAAATTGTTCACCACGCTCTGATTTAATTAAAAATGTGACATCTCTTAAAGTAATTTTAGAATCAAAATCAATTAAGGAAATAGAGATTTGTTGATCATCAGTTGTTGTAGGATCATTTGTTGAAGATGAAACTTCTAAACTTACAAGTTTACCATTTAATTCAACAGGTGGAAATATTTCACTCCCAACACCATGACCATATGCATCATTGAAATTAATTAAAAATCCACAAGAAAAAATTAAAAATAATATCAGCAATAAATTTTTCAATCTATGTCCACTTGTTTGGATCTTTTTTTAGAATTTCTTTTCCATCAATCATTATTGAATTTTTTTCTTCAAATACAGTATGCCATTTACCATTATCTGGGAAGATTTTATTCATTTGTTCAAATTTTTCATTAGTCGGAGGTTTGTTCATTAATGCACCCCATTTCATATTAGGTACCTTTGGCATTATTTCATTGATGTCTTTCATGTTTATCTCTCTCAGAATTTATTTAAAAACTATTATTGAACCCTTAAAATTCCTTCTTTAATTAAAAATTGTATTCCCTGGATAAAAGCACTATCATCAATTGTTCCATCTGCCCACCAGCCTGCATTGTTTTTAACCCAAGATGGTACTTCATTTCCAGAACTAGTTCCTTGTGTAGTTGATGGAATTTTTAAAATATTTTCTTTAACTAAGAATTGAATTCCTTGGATAAATGACTGGTCATCAATTGTTCCATCTGCCCACCAGCCTGCATTGTTTTTAATCCAAGATGGAATTGAAGGAGTTTCTAAAATTTCAGATTCTTTTGGAATTGTAGATTCAATAGGTGAACCTGGACCAAGCTCAATAATTGTTGAACCTATTCCAGAATATTTTGGATTATAATCTAATCCAGTTCCATAAACTAGAATATCAAATCTAATTGGACTTTCAGAAGGTATGTAGATGTTTTGTATGTTGATTCCTTCAGTAGATAAAATACCTGGATTTTCTGGATCATCTCCGTTATAACGAGCTATTTCATTTTCGAATTCATCAAGAGCTACATAGGCATATCTTACATCTTTAATGAGATTTCTATCTTCATCAAAGAAAGTGAATTCAAAAGGAACATCTTGATTTGCCCCATACTTTCCATCCCAGGAAATATTAACAGTTGTAGGGGTTTTTTCATAATTTTTAGTATCTACAAGATAAAATTCAGTGGAACTTCTTTCAACTTTATCTAATGGAACTAATTTAAAATCTATTTTTTTATTATCAAAATTATCTGAACCTAATTTTTCGTTAATTTTTACTAATTCATTTTTTGAAATTAAAAAGTGAATAATACTGGAATTGTCAGAAGTATAAGGATCATTTAGTAATGCTCTTTGATCAATTTCTACACCATTAACAAATCCCTTGAATTGTTTTCCTTCAGCATAAGGCGCAAATGATTTTGGAACTCTGATTTCTTCATGTACAACTTGTACTAAATCAACATAGTCTGGACTCCAATCAAAAGGCATATCAAATGAAATTGAATTGTCTGATGTATCAAATGCAAAATTATCTACTTCATCATAATATGTTTTTATGACAACTGGGACTTCAGCATTTGCAGTTTTTAAAAAGAAATCTTGTTCTTGTGCAATACTTACAAAAGTTTCATAACTTAATCTCTCAGCTAATACAATTCTTGGACTAGTTGCGGCTTCAATATCAACAATAATTTTGTATAAACCACCTTGAACAAATAATGGACCAGTCATTGAGGGCCTCCCACAAATATCTAAATTGTCATTGGTACACTCTGCACCTTGAACAAATAATGCTCCAGGTGCACTAACATGTTCTGAACCACCATAAATGGTGCAAGTTTCAATAGGTTCTGCATCACATCCTAATTTTGGATTAATTTTAATATCTAATCTACCATCATTGTCATAAAAGAGATTTCTAGCTAAAAGTTCTCCACTTTGCCAAAGTTCTACTCGATATGTCACTTTATCAAGATTCTCATCTGTTAATGTATCAAAGAAACGAACTTGCATATTTACATAATCAATATCTCCAACAGTAATGTCAGATGGATCTAATTGTGTTCGTACAGTTACTTCCATATCTCCAAAACTAATTGCAGGAGCTTGATCTCCACCAAGACCATGTGCAAATACATCTGGAACAATTGTAGGAATAGTAAAAATTCCAATTACGACAATAAATAATACAATTTGTTTAAGCAACACTACAAATTCGATTAATTCCTTATTTAAAGATGGTAGAGATTTTCTACACATGGCAAATTTATAATTAGATAATTTGAGTATAATTTTTATTTGTTTGATTTAAACTGAATTCATGAAGTTTTTGTTAGTGTTGTTATTAATTCCACTTTTTACAATTCCTGCATTTGCTGAATCTCAGACTTTACCAACAAATCAAGGGACATTAGATGTTAAATTATCTTACGAAAATATCAAACCTGGTGAGTTAACTAAATTACCAATTGAATTCATTAATCCATTATTAGAAAAAACTCAAGTCCATGTCGATTATAGAATTAAAATTACAGAATCTGGTGAAACCATTTTTCAAACTCCATCATTAATTCATACATCTGAAGGATTTATTGAAGGATTCAAATTTGAATTTCCACGAGATGGAATATACAATCTTGAAATAGGTATAGCAGGAATTTTGTTTACTCCAATAGATGAAGAATCAGTATCTTTTGAAATTGCTGTAGGAGGAGCTTCTGTACAATCAACAAATCCAATTAAAGAAGAAGGTGGCGGCTGTCTAATTGCAACAGCAGCTTACGGCTCAGAGATGGCACCGCAAGTTCAGATGCTTAGAGAAATTCGTGACAACCAATTAATGAACACCGAATCAGGATCTGCATTTATGGGAACATTTAACG
>DASCQR010000115.1:0-3752 GCA_036013185.1 Candidatus Nitrosopumilus sp.
GTCACATCAAGATTATTTTCAGAAACGACTTTTCTTGCATCATTAAGATCAAATGTTCTTTCTAACACAACTTCAGTCAATCTTGGGAATACAGGTTTTTTTTGTACCCCATCAATACTGTTTTTAATTAATTCAAAAGCAGCATTACATTCTGCAATATTTCCCAATAGCATATGATCATCAGCATCCAGTGCAATGCAACCTCCATTTTCACCAACTGCAATTTTTTTAGTTCCTCCAAATACTGAAAGCAGATATGCCTCAACAGATGATCTTCCAGTAACATAGATCACATCATGACCCATGTTGGTCAATCTTCGAAGTGCCTCTAAAGCATCAAGATGAATTCTACCACCACCATTTTCAGTAATTGTTCCATCAATATCAACTGCAAAGGTTTTCTTTTTCATAAAATTCAATTTTTTTTACTAAATAATAATGGAGCGTAACAAAATTAAAATTTATCAATCATAATCTTTTTAGAAATTCTTGAAGAAATCATAGTACCAATAATACCCATAATTACTGCAGGAATTACAGTATAAAATAAAACGGTTTGAATCAGCTCGAAATAAACAAAATAGATCAAACTAGGAGAGACTAATCTACCTAACAAAATTTCATTGTAGGTGTACATAATATACGGATAATATACAAAATAAAAAACAGAACCTAGTAACCCACCAACAAAAAATGTAGAAAGTTTTGAACGATTCAATTTAAGAAATATATCTCCAAGTACAAATGGGATTAAATTTAGAGAGTAAAATTGAATAGTATCAAACATTGCAAAATTAGGAATGATTGCAGTTGAACTGTAAATCAATAAAAATAAGCCTCCCAAAATACTCAGCAGGCCAAATTGATGATTAGATAATTTAAAAATCAACGTTAAAGAAAAAGAAATTAAAAATGGATATGCCAAAGAAGCTACGATAAAAGCAAATGTAGGATCAGGATTGAATTCAAAAAAATCAGTACTAGAAAAAGGCAAAGTCAAAGACATTACAATTGCAGATAAAGATAACCAAACAGGAGTAATAGCTAAGATAAGTAATAATTTTGTTATAGGTAAATTATGAGATTTTAGATATCTAGAAATTCCAATCAATCCACCAACACTACACAAACCCATCCCAGTGATCAAAATAAAATGTGGAGGACTAAGCAATCCATCTAAACCAAAATATGAATGCCAAACAAAATCCAAAGGTCCAGCACCAGTTAGTAAACCTATTCCTATTAATTGAATTTTCAATGATGAAAAATAATAATTTCTAAATTTTTGTAAATTTTTCCACCCAATAAAAGAAAGAATTACACCACCCAACGATATTGCAACTCCAGTATACATGAATGCATGTGGAGGAGAAAAAAATGTTTCAGGCTTATTTAACAAATGATTTGTTATGTCCCAACTGCCCCCAACAGTAACTAAAAGAATTCCAAAACTAGTGAAAATACTTCCAAAAAGAAAAATAATTTCAGATTTGCTTTTTACAAAAGATTCAGAAAAGTTTGGTTTTGAGAAAATCATATAACTCACTTTTTAACAAAATTTCAAGGATTTACAGTTACCGAATAAATTAAAACATATTCATTTTGTTGATCTAAAAATCCATTCTTAGGATAATGTGAATTTTCGCTAGTATGTGGGATATCGATGGATTTAACATATACATTAAAAATTCCAGAATTTTTAGGAGTTATGATGGCATCGAAATGAGTTTCAACATTAGGTTTTAGAGGTCTGCTCATGGCTTCAATAGATGGATATTTTGCAAAAACAGTGTCAATCCCTCCACTATAATTAGAACCAATTTCATCACCAACAGAAATGTAAGATGGAGATAGTGTAAAATCATATGTTACGATCTTAACGACATCATCAAAATTTCCAAGATCAGGAAATCCAATTGAAACAATATGAATATCTGCATAATCACCAGTATTTTTTGAAATTATTTCTAATCGAAATGATTCACCCAGTGTTATGGTACTTTCAGACAATGTGGCTTCAAAAATAGGTTGTGGAATAAATTGTTCAGTCGTCAAAAATTCTGAAGGCAAGATTAAAACAGTCAAAATAAAATATGAAGATAAAATAATCAGAGCAATAAAATAAATTAAAAATTTTTTCACACAAATTCAGGTTTATTTGCTACTAAAAAATGAAACATATTCAACAGAGGAAAATTAGCCAATAGATCAAACAAAAGTTATACAAAAACATCCATGATGAATAAAATTGTAAAGTGCTACGGTTTTATTTGAAAAGAATAAAGAAAAGATGATTCAAAAATGGGAATTCCTGAAAAAATAAAAGCCATTCAAGATGAGATGGCAAGAACTCAGATTAACAAAGCAACAGAACATCATATTGGGTTACTAAAAGCTAAAATTGCAAAATTAAAACGAGAACAAGAAGCAGACATTACTAAAAAATCAGGAATGAAACAAGATGGTTTCGATGTCAGACGTAGTGGAGATGCGACAGTAGTCTTTATTGGATTACCAAGTGTTGGGAAATCAACATTACTAAATAAAATGACAGGTGCAAATTCAACTATAGGTGCATTTCAATTCACTACATTAACAGTTGTTCCAGGAATGATGGAATATAGGGGCGCAAAAATTCAAGTTCTAGATCTTCCAGGAATAATTAAAGGAGCATCGACAGGAAAAGGACTTGGAAAAAGAATCTTATCAGTTGCAAGAACTGCAGATTTAGTATTATTGGTTTTAGATGTTTTTCAACCATATCATGAAGATGTATTAACAAATGAATTAGGAAATATTGGAATTAGATTAAATCAATTACCACCAAACATAACGATTGAAAAAGCATCAATGGGAGGAATTGCAATTGCTCAGCAAGCAAAATTAACAAAAATTACAGAAAAACACCTAAAGGACATTCTACATCTTTATGGAATTGTTAGTGCAAGAGTTGTCATACGTGAAGATTTAACGTCTGAACAATTAGCAGATCATATTGCAGGTAACATTAGTTATTCAAAAGCAATAACAGTTTTGAACAAAATTGATTTGGTAGATGAAAAATTTCTAATAGACTTGAAAACAAAAATCAAATCAGACGTTGTCGAGGTTTCTGCAAATGCAGATATCAATATAGAAGAATTAAAAGAAAAAATTTATCAAAAATTAAAATTCATTAGAATATACATGCGTCCTAAGGGGGGAGAAACAGATTTCAAAGAACCCTTTATTGCAAGAGAAGGAGATACAGTGGAAGACATTTGTAATAAACTTCACAGAAGATTAAGAAGAGAATTTAGATATGGATTGATCTGGGGCAAAAGTGTAAAATTTGGAGGGCAGAGAGTAGGATTAAGCCACATAATGGAAGATGAAGATGTTCTAACGATAATTAAAATTAAAGGTATGGGAGTTTAGTAAAACAAAAAAATGGATCTAAAAAACGGAAATTAAATTATTAAAAATACAAAAAAATATTTTAAAATTCCCAATTACATGCGTAAAAATTTCAAAAATAGTCATCAGATCTAAAAAGACAAGAAAAAAAGAAGATAAACACAAAATAAAAAGAAAATATTACGATCAATAATTTTTTTTAATGATAAAATTACTTCAATAATTGTAATCAATTTGTGTAAATTTTTTTAGTTTAACCACTGAAAAACAATGAAAATAGCGATTTTAGCATGGCTACAAAAAGAAAAGCTGCAACTAAACGTAGATCAACTACAAAAGCAGCTCCAAAACGCAAA
>DASCQR010000116.1:0-1607 GCA_036013185.1 Candidatus Nitrosopumilus sp.
TGTCTTTTCCAACTTTAATCACTAATGTTTTTCTACCTTTGGATTTATCAGCATCATGATCAGGAAATGAAGCAATAAACAAAACTAATGATGACAAAGTTCCAATGACAATTCCAGCTAAAATAGATTCAATGTTGACTTCACCAGATTGAATGTAGAAAGTTCCAATGACAATCATTGATCCCTTTACAGCAACAAAAAATTCACCTAAACCAGAATCGACAATCTTAGTAGAGTAAAAATAAATTGAAAGGATTGCAAAACCCAAAATTATTGCAATTAAAATTCCATATGTAATAACAAAATAACTACCAATCAGGGCACCAAGTACTAAGAAAAATACACCAGCACGATCAACTGCAGAAGGTTTGAGTAATCCTTCAGGCAAGACACCTGTCCCGCCACTCATTTTAGTTCTAGTGGTTTTAGTATCAATTCCTCGTTTGAAATCCCAGTAATCATTAAGCAAATCAACACTTGCATGTAGTGCCATTACACCTGCAAATGTCAAAAGAGCATCAAAATATTCTATAGAACCATTTTGTGACCAATTTAATGCCAATCCAGTCATTACTGCAATTACAGAAGCTAAAAGAAAACGAACTCTAATCACACGTAACCAAACTGAAATCATAAGTGATTGTGTCATTTTTTAGTATAAAATTTGTTAGTTTCCATTTTAACCAAATTATATATGAAAATATTTCAAGAGATAGTCATGAGATTTGGAGAAATTCAAGAAAATGAGAAAATCATCAAATTCAATTTAGAATTAAAATGCAATAATTGTGAAAAAAAAGTCCCAGGAGGAATGAAAACAGGTGAAAAGTATTTTGAGACAGATGAATATTTTACAAAATTAGAAGAATTCAAAAAAACATATCTTTGTGGAGTTTGTAGAGATAAAAAAAGATCAACCAATTAGATTTTTCAAACTAAGGATTCATCATTGACTTCAATAGGTTTCCTACCCATGAATCCAGATTCCTTATCATGCCAAAATTTAATTTCAGTTTCACCATGTTTCCAACATAAGCAAACTTCCTCATCAAATCTTTTTGAAGGAAAATCAAGTAGTCCCTGATCTATACTTTTTATCATGACTCCAGTACTTTCTAAAATTTCAATTGATTGGTAAAACTTAGTAATTGCAGTATTGAGTTTTTGTTTTAATTCCATGTATTTTTCAAAAGAATCTGTAGTAGATACAGTTAGCTGTAGTTCTTTCTCAATTTTTGTTATATCATTTTTTTTGGCTAATGAATATTCAAATTTTTTAATCACATCAGGCAATGCATCATTAGCTTCTTTTGCAGTAAAAAATGAAAACATGTGTATTTTCAAAAACTCTTAATTAAAAATCTTAGGCGCAAATTTATTAATCATAGATTTTATTTCATAGTATGAGTGAGGATCCACTAGAAGCAATAATTTTACAGACTATCAATGGTGCAATAGCAACAATTCCAGGATATCTTGAAGAAATCAAAGCAAGTAACGATACCTTAAAAGTAAAAAACCCTGAAGAATTTGTCTATGGAATAGTCATGGGCATGGCATTAGGAATGAGCGGAGCAATATTGAGTGCACAAGAAAAACCACCAACT
>DASCQR010000117.1:0-12683 GCA_036013185.1 Candidatus Nitrosopumilus sp.
GTTTTAGCAAATTATTTACCACCAGCAACCATTATTCCAGACAAATCAATTCCTTGACTTGAAGTAAAACCTAGAAATGAAACAATTAAAATTCCAAAATAAATTAATTTACTAATATTTTGTGCAGTATCTTTAGGTAATGATGGAGCATAATATTTATGAAATAATAATTTTGCAATTTTTGCAATTATTACTCCACCTACCATAATTATACCGCCAATCAACAAAGAAAGTACAGTCAATTCTCCAACGATTTGCATTTCAGATAAACTTTGAAGAAGTTCTAAAACCATTATTCTAATCCCATCTCCATATGAGTACTTGCAGTTTTATCTTCCCACGTAGGGGACATGGACCAATCAGTTTCAATAGGAATTGCTTTAACATCAGCAATATTTACTGCAGCTCGTTTTTTCATGATAATTTTTATTCCATCAATAATTGTTTTTGAATTTTGATAATACAATGAATTGTCAGTCATTGGAAAAACAACTTTACTGATTGATTGACTAAAAGATAAAGTATTTTCAATAATGATTTGAAGCACGCCTTCAACATATGAAGTAGAATCACTAAAATCAGTAGCAAGCGATACTTCAGCGTATTTACATAAAATTCCAGTGTCAGGAGAACCATACAAACCAAATCTAGAATTCAATGGATTGCAAGTAAAACAATCAAGAGAGTCATGATTAGAATCATGAATTAAAAAAATGCCTATCTCAACAGGGCAATGAACAAAAATGCTTGCAGCAGAATTCTTACTAAGATGAATTTCCTTGTCAAATTTTAAGAAAATATGACTAGTTCGTCTTGCAGGATGATTGAGTGGACGTATTGGTGCTAATTCGATTTTTAGATCATCGGATTTAACAGGGATAATTTTTTCCAAAGTTTTTCCTTCGGAGTTTTCTCGAAAATAAGAAAAAGCATTTTCACTAATTTTATTGAATTTAATCGAAGTGTTTGGAAGAATCAATTCAAGATCGTCTTTCAAATCATATATGCCAAAATTTGAAAAATTTATTTCAGAATTATTACTCATGTTGCTTGTTTATAATGAATAAATCAGCAATTTCCTTCATTTTAACAACTTTCATTGTCAATGTCATTAGAAATCATAGACAAAAAAAATAGAATTAGCTCCTAGTTCTCTTTTTTATTGTTGCAATTTTCTTTGACGATCTAGATTCTTTTGTTTTTGATGTAGATTTGCCAACTTTTCCTTCAGTTTTCATAGATTTTCCGCTTCTTCTAGCTGCACGAGATTGTTTTGATCTTGTTTTTTGTTCTTTCTTTGCTTTTTCCTTTTCTTTTTCAGTTAATTTCCCTCTAACCATATAACGTATAGAATTTCATCATAGATAAAGAAATTTAAAAAGATAAAAATTATTTGGAATCGAGTAATCATCAAGTTAATAGGCACAATTTGAAAAGAAGTAGCGTTGTCATCAAATTCTCAAGAAATTAGACGATCGATTTTATCAAAATGGCATGAAACGTTATCAAAACACGGAAACATGTTTTCAGCAGATTCCATTAGTGGAACAAGTCCACCATCAGTCTTTGTTGGATCATATAATTATCCTAAAGTCTTTGTGGGTCCAATGGTTCCTCCAACTCATGGGAATACAGAATTATTAGATAGCCCAGAAAAGTGGAAAGGTAAATCATTAGAGGAAATAATTAATTTTCGATTAAATTTAGTTAGAGGAATTCAAAAAATTCCAATAGAACAAACAGAAGGAAAATACATTGAAAATTTACAAGAGATGGCAATGGCTTCAAAACCTACAGATTTAGATTTAACATTTAACAAAAATGTATCAACAAATATTTCCATGAATGGAGAAAGTGCACCATTTGGACCAATAGGAGAAATTAAATCAGCAAAATTTTCAGGTAGCAGCTCAACTGGATCAATTGAAAAAATCTTTTATGATAAAGACATGAAAGCAAATGATGCAATTTTAAAATTATACAATTCAGGAATTGAAATTTCTAAAATTCAAAAATGTTTCAGTATGGGAATGTTAGGAACAAAAAGAAAATTAGTTCCTACAAAATGGAGCATTACTGCAACAGATGACATGATTTCAAAATCCATTGTTGATGAAATTTTAGATTACAGCATTATTGATTCATGCAAGATATTTTCTTATGAACATTTAGGGAATGTATTTTCAATTATTCTATTCCCGCATAGATGGATATATGAGATGATTGAAGGGTGGTACTCAAATGGAATTTTGGGATTTGGTTCAGACAATGAAGATGCGAGAGGGATTAGCCATCAGCCAGCCATAGCAGGGGCATATTTTGCTGCAAAATTAGGTGTTTCAGAATATTTGAAAAAAAATAAAATTCAAGCAGGGGTTTTAATTTTAAGAGAAATTAGACCAGAATATGCCATTCCAGTGGGAGTATGGCAAGTTCGAGAAGGAATTAGGGAAGCAATGAAACAAAAAGCTACAACAGTCAGTGATTTCAATGATGCATTAGAAATTGCATCTAAAAAAACATCTGTAAGTAAAAACGAATGGATTGTAAATGGAAACATTGCCAACATGATAAGACAAAAAACTCTTTTAGATTATTTTTAACATTTAATTAAAATTCAGCATATAGAAATTAATGAAAAACATTTAGAAATCAAAAAATTTCTTCAAATCTATTAGTCACATAATCCCAATTTACAACATTCCACCAAGATTCAATATAATCAGGTTTTTTGTTTTGATATTTTAGATAGTATGCATGCTCCCACATATCTAATCCCAAAAGAGGTGTTTTTTGAAGAGTCCAAGGACTATCTTGATTCAAAGTAGTTATGATTTCAATTTTATGATATGTTTCATTAAAAACCAACCAACACCATCCGCTGCCTTGAATAGAAACTGCTTTTTCAGAAAAAATTTTTTTAAAATTATTAAAATCATTAAAGTAAACATCAATTTGATCTTCTAACTTTCCACCAGGAATTTTATCACTTTTTGGAGTAAGAGTTTCCCAAAATAATCTGTGATTTTCAAAACCACCACCAAAAAAATTAATTGATGCTCTTCCAGATTCAGGAAGAGAATTTAATTCAGATAAAATTGCAGAAATGTATTTTGGATGAGATGCAGCGCCTATTTCAGCAAGTGCAGTATTTAGTCCATCAACATATGCCTGATGATGCTTTAAATGATGTATTTTCATGGTTTCTTGATCAAAATATGGCTCTAATTCACCATAATCATAAGACAGTTTTGGGAGTTGATAAAGTACCACAAATAAAAAAAGATAATCAACATATATTATTCAAGCTGAATTAATTCATGAGAAAATTGGGCACTATTGATTTAGAAGTATTACAATTAGCAATTAAAGAAAACGGAAAATTCAATGAAAATCATTTAGAAAATTCACATCTAAAAAGACACGGAGTAGGAAAAATTTTAGACACATTGGCATCACTAAAGGATAGAAAATTTATTTCTATGAATGCCGATGGATCCTTTTCAATAACAAATTTAGCCAAAGAAATACTGTGGAGTTCAAAAATTCCAATATGGGCAAAAATATTAAGATTATTGCAAATCAAATCATGTAATTTACAACAAATTACAGAAATCATGGATGGTTCAGAAAATCAAATTTTTGATGAATTAGAAAAATTAAGAAAAAATCAACTCGTACTAATGTCACCTCAAAGACAAGAGGATAAACTAATCAAAATATACGAAATTCTGCCTGAAGGAATTCAAGTAATTGATAAAACAGAAACTGAAGGATTTGACAATGTTAATTTCAAAAAAACAAAATCAGAAGGAGAAATCTTAGAAACGATTAACGAAATTATTAATAAAATACAAAAGATGAGTGATTCAATAAATGAAAAAGATGAAATCATAAAAAAATTAAATTTTTTAAAAAATAAATTAGAAATTTAATCGTTTATTCTAAAACACAATTATGGATGGGAGCAAAGTTCTGCCAAAACACCATTCAATGATTTTGGATGAATAAAAGTAACTTTAGTTCCTGCAGAGCCAGGTCTGATTTTTCCTAAAAATTGAATTCCACAACCCTCCATCCTTTCAACTTCACCCTCAATGTTGTCAGTGTCTAATGCCAAATGATGTAATCCTTGCCCTTTTTTATCTAAAAATTTCTTTATTGGACTGGAATCATTTGTAGGTTGCATTAATTCAATTCTACCATTTTCCAATTTGAGTATGGCAACTTTAACTCCTTCAGACTCTACGGTTTCAAATTCAATATCATCAACATCTAATGCTTGCTGATAGATTTTTGCAGATTCTTCAACATTATTTACTGCAATCGCAATGTGATCAATTTTCAATTAGAAAACCTCTTTTGGACGATATTCCCCAAAGACTTCTCGGAAAGTATTGCTAATTTCACCAGTAGTTGCATATGCTTTTGCAGCAGTAACAATGTATGGCATTAGATTTTCTTCAGTCTCAGCTGCACTTTGCATTGCAGATAATGCTTTTTCTAATTTTTTAGAATCCCTATCTTTTCGTAATTTTTTGAGTGCCTTCTTTTGTTGGATTTCGATTCTATCGTCAATTCGAAGCAGATCAGGCTGTTCCTCTTCTTCAGAATATTTATTGACACCAACAATCACTCTTTGTTCATCATCAGTCTCTTTCTTTAATCGATAAGCGTTGGCTCGAATTTCAGATTGGAAGAATCCATTTTCAATTGCCTTTACAGAGCCGCCCATTTTTTCTATTTTCTTCAAATACTTCCAGACATCAGCCTCAATTTGATCACATAATTCTTCCAAATAGTAAGAACCAGCAAGAGGATCAGCAGTTTTTGTAATTCCACTTTCATGGGCCACAATTTGCTGGGTTCTTAATGCAATTTTTGCAGATTCTTGAGTAGGAAGAGCAAGAGCTTCATCTCTAGAATTAGTATGAAGTGATTGAGTTCCTCCAGCGACAGCAGCCATAGTTTGGATTGCAACACGAACGATGTTGTTATTTGGTTGTTGGGCAGTTAATGACTCACCACTAGTTTGAGTATGGAATTTTAATTGTAATGAACGAGGATTTTTTGCATGGAATTTTTCTTTTAGGATTTTTGCATAAACTTTTCTTGCAACTCTAAATTTTGCAACCTCTTCAAAGAATTCAATTGTACAACAAAAGAAAAATGATAAGCGAGGTGCAAAGTCATCAATTTTTAATCCTTTATCCAAACAAGTTTGAATGTACGCAATTGCATTTGCTAAAGTAAATGCAATTTCTTGAGTAGCTGTACAACCAGCTTCTCTCATGTGATAACCCGAAATTGAAACCGGATACCATGATGGAACTTTTTCTGCACAAAATTCAATCATGTCACCAATTAAGCGCATAGAAGGTTGTGGAGGATAAATGTAGGTATTTCTTGCAATGTATTCTTTTAAAATATCATTTTGAGTAGTTCCTCTAAGTTCATTGCTTTTGAATCCTTGGGATTCACCAACTGCAATATAATATGCAAGTAAAGTCGAAGCAGTTGAATTAATTGTCATAGAAGAACTAACTTTTCCAAGAGGAATTCCATCAAATGCAGTCATCATATCTTTAATGGAGGTAATTGAAACACCAACTTTTCCAACTTCGCCTTCAGCTTGTGGAGAATCAGAATCATAACCAATTTGGGTTGGCAAATCAAAAGCCATACTCAAACCTGTTTGGCCTTTTTCTAGCATGAATTTGAATCGTTCATTAGTTAATTTGGCATCACCAAATCCAGAATACTGTCTCATAGTCCAAAATCTCTCACGGAACATTCCAGGATGGATACCTCTAGTGAACGGATATTTTCCAGCATCTTCAACAGGTTTCTTCTTGTTAGATTTTTGGTAAATTCGTTTCACAGGATATGTGGAATCTGTAAAAATTTTCTTTTCAGGAGTCTTTGATTTTGTTGATTTTTTTGTTGCCATAATATCACTTCATCAAAGATTTGCTGATTTTATCACCAGCAGTAAATGGATCCATTTTCTTAGTTTGTAGTTTTTTTAGATAATTTAAGAATGTTTTATTTGATTGCATCATTTCTTCAATCTTTTCATCGATGTTATTTAAAACAATGTCTTTCAATTCCGCTTCAAATCTTTCTAAATCTTTTTCTGTTTTGAATTTCTTTTTTATACTCATCATATCTTTGAGAGTTTTGGCAAAAACAGTAATCCCTGCATTCTTTTTTACAGATGTTTTTAAAATTGTCGGATTTCTATCAGAGTCTCCAATAAAATCACGAACAGCA
This sequence comes from Candidatus Nitrosopumilus sp., assembly GCA_036013185.1. Taxonomy (GTDB): domain Archaea; phylum Thermoproteota; class Nitrososphaeria; order Nitrososphaerales; family Nitrosopumilaceae; genus Nitrosopumilus. The sequence continues at coordinate 6,274 of DASCQR010000117.1, forward strand.
TCAAAAAGCTGATTTGTTCCAGGAAGATCACTTTTGTTAACAAGATAGATATCTCCAATTTCAGTTAATCCTGCTTTGATAGTTTGAATACTATCACCAGTATTTGGATTAAAAACAACTACTGTAATATCTGCAATTTTAGAAATTTCAACTTCAGTTTGTCCTGCTCCAACACTCTCAATAATTATGGGATTAAATCCAGCAAATTCTAAAACCCTAATACTATTTCGTAATGAACGTGATATAGCTCCAGTTGCACCCCTAGAAGCAATGCTTCGAATATAGGTTCCAGAATCAGTAGATTCACTCATTCTAACTCTATCACCCAATATTGCACCACCAGTAACATGGCTGGTTGGATCAATTGCCAATACAGCAGGTTTAGAACCTAATTTTTTTAATGAAATAACAGTTTTGTTAATCAAAGAACTTTTTCCAGCTCCTGCAGGGCCAGTGATTCCAATAATACTAGAGTTACCAGAATCCTTGAAAATCTTTTTCAAAAGTTTCTTTGTTTCTTTTTGATCATTTTCAACAATAGTGATTGCTTTGGCTATAGCGCTACGTTTTCCTTTTTTTAAATCAGAAAGTAAATCTACCATAAATAACAATTTAGAAGGTACAATAAAGACTTTAAATTTAATTTAGAAGGTGCTGCGATCAAAATTAAAAGAATTGTTTTATCAAATTCTACAAGATTAATCTAACAATAATTTCTTTAACTATTATCCAAACAATGAATAGGGTAGTAGTTTGCGTTGTTTACATTTCTCGTGAAATGTTAATTACTAAAGTAAAAAATAATATTTTAAAATGCAGATTTCTCACAGTGAACAGATAAATTCTACATTTGAAACATTATGGACTTTATTACTAGACAAAGTCCAACATCCAGATAGAACAATAAAAGAAGTAACTCATGTAGAAGTTTTAGAAAAATATGATAATGGTATTTTACGACAAATGCAAGCACTTGGTATGACCATTAAAGAAAGAATAACCATTGATGAACAAAATAAAATAGTAAGATATGATATGATTGAAAACTCTATGTTTACGGGTTATTTTCTCAACAAGGTAGAGGGTAATGACGGAAAATTGATACTGATTTATGAGCAGAATTGGATTCCAATAACTCCACAAGCCAGAGAATTAGAAACTAAACTTCCTCAAATGCTAATTAACGGAGTGCAAAAAATGAAAGAGCTTGCAGAAAAACAATAGATTAGCAAAAAAATGTTCCTGATTTTGATTTCTAAGTGTCCCATGACTTGGTATTGGTTCGTTTGAATTTACTTTTGTCACGTTTAGAATGCTTTGCTTTATAATTTCGTAGTACTATGCCAGCACCCAATCCAACGACACTAATTGCTAAAAAAGGCATTATTGCCTCATCAGGTAGACCATCAAATCCTATAGCAATAATTCCAATAACTACAGATATGACGATTAAAGCTAAACCAATGCTTTGTTTATTCAATAAATTACTAAATCACTTGTTCTTGATATTGATTTCTAATTGTGGTCCAAGATTTGCATATTAGGGTTTGTTTGGATAATAGACATAGGCGAATCTAGAAGATTGAGTAAATCTTGCATATGATCTAGGAATCATCATAAATGGTGTTTGGAATAGGAGAATTCATTTCATGAATTTCAGTCTTTAATTGAACATGACCAAATTCTTCATGATCAATTTCTAAAACTACTGGATGAATTTCCCAACCATATTTGGGTTTATTTGGAAATTGTACAATTTCAATAAATTGAGAATCAGAAAAAGATTTTTGGAAAGTTTTTTCCATTCCAAGAATTTCAAGAACGATAAAAGTAGTTTTTTCAGATTTATCAAGATAAGAAATTTCTACATAACCTGCATCATAATAAACTGCCTCCAACTGAAGATTTTCACGAAGTGAATTTTTATCATCAGTTGCACCTCCAGTCAAAAATACAATTGCCAAAACAGTAAAGACGCCAAGAAATATTGGGGGACCTAATTTTTTAGCCATTTTTAAATTCTTTACGCATTGTTCTTAAGAATTTAGAATTGATACGAATTCTTTCTAATGTTTGACTTTGAGTTCTTTCAGTTCCAGGTGTTGGATTCTTTTTGAAAAATGATTTGATTTCTTTTTCCATTGAGTCATCAGCAACGCCTGCAATACTAGCCACAATACGATTGAACAATGGGTTTCCATGTCCAACCTTCTTATTGATTTTTTTCCAATTCTTCTTCAACCATGGCCATAAAACTTTCTCACCATAAGGATTTGCAGCAATTTTCATTATAGGTAATTGCATATTTTGTGATCTAACCTCAGAGGTTTGAGAGAAATCTAGAGTTTTTTGGAGCAACTTTTTATCTTGAAATCCACACATCGCACCTAAGAAACGAAGTTTTTCTTCCATCGTTTTTGAGTTTGTGTATAATTTTTTTAGTTCTGTAAAAGTTTTTGAATTTCCATTCCAAGCTGCAATTGAACAAATTGGTTCTATAAGATCAGGGGATAATGTACGAGGAGATTTCAAGAATTTTTTATATTTAATTAAAGCAACATCTGTAACGGAATCATCGTTCATTTTTCCTAAAACAGAGATTGTAAATGAACGTAAGAGTGCATCTGTGTGTTTATCGTCCTCTCTTGGTTCCCATCCAAGAACAGACAATATTTTTCTAAAATAATTAACAGCGTAACTTTGAATTTCTTCTACAAATTTCTCATTAAAAGCACGGAAATATAATGATGCCAAATTGTGTGCAACATTAACTGATGCAAGGTAACTGTCTTCATCAAAATATGCATCAGAGAAATCAAGGTAATTTCTAACTTGTTCATCACCAGAAACACAAAGTGAAAACAAATCATTTTGTACAGCCCAACGATCAATTGCAGGAATACGTTTTTCATCAACCAACATTTTTAGATCAAGTAAAATTCCTTCATCATATTTTACACGATAAAATCCTTTTCTACCATAATTTGCAACAAATCCAATCGTATTTTTAGGTAATTTTAAAGACATTGATTTTTTTGAAAATAAATTATTTGAAATTTCTTTTTCTAAGCCTAAAGACAACGGGATTGACCACAGTCCTTTACTAAACTTAGGATTTGATTCAGCCAGATAACGTTTTTGTTTGATTTTTAAATTATTACCATCTTGATTAATTTCAACAAGAGGAAATCCAGGCTGTTTTAACCAAGTATTAATCATCTTAGTCACTGGCATTTTAGATGCTTTTCCTATTGCATCCCACAAATCTTGACCTTTAGCATTTTTGTACTTAAAATCAGAAAGATATTTTTTCAAACCTTTTTGAAAATTTGGTTCTCCAACATAATTTTCCAGCATTCGTAAAACACATCCTCCTTTATCGTATGAAATTGCATCAAAAATTTCACGAATTTCAGCAGGGGAATTAACTTTAACATCTATTGGATGAGTTGTCTTTAGTGAATCCAGTCCCATTGCAACATTCATTGCATCTTCAACGAATTGATTCCACAAGTCCCATTCAGGATAAAATTTGTCTACAAACTTTGTTGCCATAAAAGTTGCAAAACTTTCATTTAACCACAAGTCATTCCACCATTTCATTGTGACCAAATTCCCAAACCACATGTGAGCAATTTCATGAGATATTACTTCTGCAATGAATTGTTTAGTTCTAGTTGATGATGTTTTTGGATCATAAAGCAAAATTGTTTCTCTAAAAGTTATGGCACCCCAATTTTCCATAGCACCTGCAGCAAAATCAGGAACTGCAATTAAATCAAGTTTAGGTAATGGAAATTTTATTCCAAAATATTTTTCGTATGAAGTAAGAAGTTTTTTTCCAAGTTCTAAAGAAAACTTTCCTTTTGAAGTATTACCTTTTGTAGTAACGACTCTTATCTGAATTTTTCCAGCCTTTCCTTTTAGATATTCAAATTCTCCAACACCCAAGTAAATCAAATAAGTTGAAACAAGAGGGGTTTTTTGAAAATTGTAGATTGTAGAATTTCCTGTTTTTTTCTTTGATTTTATAGGCATGTTAGATATTGCAGTGAATTTGTTATCTGCAATAATTGAAATTTCAAAAGTTGCTTTTGCTTCAGGCTCATCCCAACAAGGAAATGCACGTCTGGCATCTGCAGCTTCAAATTGAGTAGTTGCAAGATATTTGATTTTTCCATTTTGTTCATATCTACTACGATAAAATCCCAATAGCCTATCATTCAAAATTCCTTCAAATTCTAAATCAATTGTACATGATCCTCGTATTTTTTCTGCAAGTTTGATTGTCAATTGTTCTTTTTTTTCATTTGTTTTAGGAGATGATTTAATTATTTTTTTATCAGATTTGACAACACATGATTTTATCTTTAATTCAGCACAATGCATGTTAATTACATTGACTGATTTTTTACAATTAATTGAAATAGTCTCCAAACCATCAAAAGTGAATTTTTTTAAATCAGGTTTGAAAGTTAATTTGTAATTTTGAGGACTGACATCCATACAGAGTAGAAAATTTTAGGCTTTATGTAGATTTTCTATTCAAAAGAAATCTAAAAAATTTTAATGTTATAATGATTAATTATCTTTTTTAGGAGATTGATCAGCTTTCAGTCCCTTGTATCTATTTCTTATTGTTACTTCAGTAACGCCAGCAGCTTCAGCAAGATCTCGTTGTGTTATGGATACACCGTTTTTAACACATGATAGATACAATGCAGTTGCTGCAAGTCCCATCGGATCCTTTCCTGCAGATTCCTTACGTTCTTGAGCCTCCTTTAACACCTTTACAGCATAACGTTTAGTTTTCTCAGAGATTTCTAACTTACTTGAAATTCTTGCAATACATTGAATCGAATCAACTACGGGCATTTTTAATTCTAATTCATGATGTAATAATCTATAACATCTTGCAATATCTTTTCGTTTTACATTTGCAGAATCAGCAATATCTTTTAGAGTTCTAGGCGTTTCAGTATCTCTACATGCTGCATATAGCGATGCAGCAATCATTGCAGATATTGAACGTCCCCTAACTAATTTTTTCTCCAAAGCTTTTCTGTAAATGTAAGCTGCTTTCTCAAGAACATTTGCAGGAACAGAGACTTTATCTTTTAATTTATTTAAATCACTTAATGCTTGTCTGAGATTTCTATCTACAGGTTCATGAACTTGACTTCTACTATCCCAAGTTCTTAGACGCTCAATTGTACTTTTCATTGAAGTCGATAGCGGTTTACCTGATGCATCTTTGTTTAATGGGTTGATAACAGTAGATAATCCCATATCATGTATCATTAATGACGAAGGGGCACCGGTTCTTGCAGGATCTGCACCTCCATCTTTTTGAAATGATCTCCATTCAGGTCCAGATTCTTGTGATTTTTCTGAAACTACATAACCACATTTTGAACAAAATTGTTCGCCAGTTACATCATCAGTAAGGAGAGAATTTTTTCCACAACGTAGACAACTAGGAGTTGAATTGGCAGCACTCAATTTGACTACCTATGAATTTGTCCTAGTTATAGAAATCTCAATTGTTGAAACATCTCTATTTTTACCATCACTAGAAACTAGAGACTCGGAATTTATTGCAACATTACTAATTTCAAATGCAGGTTTAGTTTTCTTTAACACTATTTGAGAAACATCAATTGCTAAAGAAGTAGTCAGTCCTCTGGCTTTAATCGTAACACTAGGTTTAGTAGCCAATTGAACGATTGTAGATGTAACATAAGTCATCAATGGTTTTTTTCCAATGAAAATTGTATCTTTTGAATTATTTGACATACAGAAGTAATTTTCAGGTCTAATTTAAACAGATAGTTCAAATTATCAAAGTCAAAAAACTATGAGGAGATATAGGATCTTGTTGGATCAGAAAAGTTTGATACTAAAAATCAAAAAAAATGAATTTTTTGTGCAAAGACTAACCCTTTTAAAATATACATAATAAAACGAAAATATGAAGCAAAAAGCAACATCTCGTAATATCAAAATTTTAGTTGCAAAATTGGGACTTGATGGTCACGATAGGGGTGCGCTAGTACTGTGTAGAGCATTTAGAGATGCAGGAATGGAAGTCATCTATTCAGGATTATTTGCCACTCCAGATAGAATCGCACAAATTGTTGAAGACGAAGATGTTGATGCAGTTGCAATGAGTTTGTTAAACGGAGCACATGGAACTTTGTTTCCAAGAGTGGTAAAAACTCTCAAAAAGAAAGGCATCAAAGATGTTTTGATTGTAGGAGGAGGAGTAATACCAGAAATTGATCACAAAGATTTAGTCAAAGCAGGAGTTGATCATGTATTTGGTCCAGGTACGCCGTTACCAACAATTATTGAGCACATCAATACTGGTGTAGCTAAATTAAGAAAAATATAAAATAAAAAAAGATTAT
>DASCQR010000118.1:0-1855 GCA_036013185.1 Candidatus Nitrosopumilus sp.
CCACATGCGTATGGGATGTAAGTGGTCCTCAACCTGCAGAACCAGAAACAGCATGTTATGAGACAGCAACCTTTAATACTACATCAATGGCAATTAAAGGATTTAAAAAAATACCATACAAAGAGTTGGATATCATAATTACCTAGAATGCATTTATACCCATTACTGATTAATTAAATTATGAAATTTTCTGAAGAGCAAGTAAAAGAAATAGTTGCTCTAAGAGAAGATCTAATGAAACAAGTGGATAAACATCAGGAAGGAATAGAGATGTTAGAAAAAAATATCGTTGTATTAGATGGATTTCTAAAAGATTCTAGTTTTGTTAAGGCATCTAAATTAGATACAAAAATTGAGCCTAAAGAAGAGACCAAAATATCAAAACCAGTTGAGAATTCAATTCCAATTAAAAGAGGAAATGATGGAAAAATCATTGCCAATGCATATGTGACACCAGAACAAGTTTCAATTATTTTAGATGAACAAATTTTGATTAATGCAGATACACCACCTTTCAAATCATTCTTTTTAGATAGAATAATTGGAGAGATGAAGAAAAAAGATTTTGTGGAAGCAGAAAATGGAAAAATCCAAAAAGAATCAATTATTGATTACATTATTAATAAAAATGGAAGTGATATAAGAGAAATAATAATTAAAAATTATAGAGAAAAACAAAGAGTAACAGAATTAATCAATACAGCAGGATGGTCATTAACTAGGATGTTGGAAAATATTAGTAAGTGATTGTATGGATAAAATTTTAGTTTTAGACTTTGGTTCACAGTATAGTCATTTAATTTGTAGAAGAATTAGAGAGTTTTCTGTTTATGCAGAATTAGTACCATTTGATATTAGTTATGAAGAAATACAAAAACACAATCCAAAAGGAATAATTTTTTCAGGAGGACCATCAAGTGTTTATAGTTCAGAAGCTCCAGTACCAGAAAATAAAATTTTTGAGATGGATTTACCACTTTTAGGAATTTGTTACGGACATCAATTAATTGTAGATAAATTTGGAGGTAAAGTAAAAAGAGCCAACAAAGAATATGGCTCTTCACTTTTAACAATAGATAATGATAGTGATTTGTTAAATGGTATTGGTGAATCGGTTCGTGCATGGATGAGTCATGGTGACGAAGCTGAAGAAATACCATCAGGATTCAAAATTATTGGGCATACAGAAGGTGCTAAAGCTGCAGCAATTGCATCAGATGAAAAATCAGTATACGGAATTCAATTTCATCCAGAAGTAGTGCACACAGAACAAGGTACTGAAATTCTCAAGAATTTTGTTCTAAAAGTTTGTAAAGCAAAACAAGAATGGACAATGGAAGGATTTATCGATTCAGCAATAGAAAAAATTGCTAAAATTGAGGGAAATGTATTATGTGGTGTTAGTGGAGGAATAGATTCTACAGTAGTAGCACTGTTAATTGACAAAGCTATTGGAGATAGACTCAAGTGTGTTTTTGTTGATAATGGTTTGCTAAGATTAAATGAAGAGAAAGAAGTGGAAGAAATGTTCAAAGATAATTTTAAAGTGAATTTTACATCAGTTGATGCAGGAAATCAATTCCTTGAAAAATTAAAAGGAGTAGAAGATCCGGAACTAAAAAGAAAAATTGTAGGTGAAGAATTTATTCATGTTTTTACAAATTTTGCTGAAAAAGAGGGTCCATTCAAATGGTTAGCACAAGGAACTTTGTATCCAGATGTAATTGAAAGTGGAGTTTCAAAAGGTCCAGCAGATGTAATTAAATCGCATCATAATGTTGGAGGATTACCAGATTGGTTAAATTTAGAAATTTTGGAACCATTAAGAGAATTATACAAGGATGAAGTAAGAGAA
>DASCQR010000119.1:0-8027 GCA_036013185.1 Candidatus Nitrosopumilus sp.
TACTTGCAACATCAATTAGATTACGACTTAATTTACCAACAATAAATACAATTACAAAAACAGATGTAATAGATACTAATTTAAAAGAAATTTTACAGTGGTCAACAAATATCAATACATTAGAAAATGCAATATCTAATAATACGGATGGTGAAACATATTCATTGACTACAAATATTTTACGAGGATTGAACCTTAGTGAATATGAACAAGAATTAATACCAATTTCAAATTTAACTGGTGATGGAATTGTTAATCTTGAGAGTGCATTGAGCAGAATTCTTAATTTGGGTGAAGAGGTAGAAAATTAGTTGGTATCAAAAATTACCGTGAAAGCACCGTCGTCTACAGCCAATTTAGGTCCTGGATTTGATATATTCGGATTGGCTATAGATGCCTTTTTTGATGAAATAACATTAACAAAAATTAAAAACGGTATTACAATAATTACTGAGGATAATATTCCAACAATTCCAGAAAATAATACTGCTGGATTAGTTGTAAAGAATATGAAAAAGAAATTAAAAATTAAAAGTGGTGTACAAATTCAAATTAAAAAAGGAATTCCTGCGGGATATGGAATGGGTAGTAGTGCTGGTTCTGCAGCAGCAACTGCTGTTGCATTTGACAAGTTATTTAAAACGAAATTAAATGCAAATGAATTAGTAGAATTTGCAGGTTTTGGTGAAAAAGCAAGTGCTGGCACAATTCATTATGATAATGTTGCAGCATCGGTTCTAGGAGGGTTTGTTATCGTTAAAACAAATCCACTAAATGTTATTGCAATAGATCCACCAACAAATCTTAGAATGTGTGTTGCAGTTCCAAAAATTGATGTTCCAAAAAAGAAAACTAAAGTTTCAAGAGGAGTAATTCCTAAAAGAGTAAAATTAACTGATGTTGTATTAAATTTATCAAATGCATCAGCAATTGTTGCTGGATTTATGAAAAAAGATCCTGAATTAATTGGAACGTCAATTAAAGACATGATTGTAGAGCCTGCAAGGCAACATATGATCCCAGGATATGATAAAGTAAAACAAAATGCATTGAAAGCTGGAGCATATGGTGTAACAATTAGCGGTGCAGGTCCATCAATTATTGCATTTTCAAAAAATTCATCTGATTTAAAAAAAATTAGTGCTGCAATGTCAAAAGGATTCAAAACTGCAAATATCAAATGTCTTACAATTATCTGTAAACCAAGTAAAGGTGCAATTCATACATAAAAAAATCAAATGATGAAATATGAAGAAAGCAGTTATCGTATTTAGTGGAGGAATAGATTCTGTATGTGCTGTATCATTTTTAAAATCAAAATATGAATTGTATGGAATAACATTTTCATATGGTCAAAAAGCAAACATGGAAATTAAAGCAGCTAAATCTTTTGCAAAAAAACTTGGATTAAAAGAACATAAAATAATTGATATTGATTTTATGAAAAATCTCTATGGTAATTCAAATGTTTTAACAAGTTCAAAAAGAAAAATACCTACAGAATTTGAATATTCAATTGTAGTCCCAATTAGAAATGCAGTATTTCTTTCAATAGCATCTGCATGGGCTTTTACACTTAATGCGTCTCTCGTTGCATATGGAGCACATACAGGAGATACAAATTATCCAGATTGTAGACCAAAATTTGCAAAAAAATTAGAAAATGCATTCAATGAAGGAGAAATAGATGGAATAAATTCAAAATTACGAAAAAATATTGAAATTTGGTCACCTTATCGTCAGAAACTTTCTAAAAGTGATTTATTAAAATCAGGTTTTAAAAATTTAGGTGATTCAATTTTTAAAACTTGGAGTTGTTATGCAAATAAAAAATCTCATTGTGGAGTTTGTGAATCTTGTAATAATAGAAAAATTGCATTTAAGAAAGCTGGGATAACAGATAAAACAAAGTATCTCAAATAATTAAATTTTTTATTTTAGAATTTTCTTTTTTAAAATTAAACTTCTAATAACTACATACCAGATCAAAAAGAAAGATGCAAAAATTCCTGTTATCACATAATTATGTTGTTCTGGAGTTAATCCTTCAAATGTATCAGTGATCAAAACTGAAGATAGAAAAGCAATTATTATAAGACCTACACATTCTGCTGCATACCAAATCCAATTTGGAAATGATTCCTTTGGAACATGGACATACGGATTTGCTTTACCCATATTGATGGTGAAAAATATTGATTATTTAATTTTTGAGTATGGTTAAAATGATGAATTTGATGCACGTTTTCTAATTAATGCCATAATATTCTCTTTTTCTTCTTTATTTTCATAAATTCCTCTAAATGCTGATGAAGAAAGGGTTGCATCATTTCTTACACCACGCATTTTCATACAAAGGTGTTCAGCATCAGCGAATACCACTACACCTTTTACTCCTTGAGCGTATAATTCATCAGCAATATTCTTAGTTAATCGTTCTTGAATTTGTAGTCTTTTTGAATATTTTTCAACTAATCTTACTAGTTTAGATATTCCAAAAACTCTACCGTTAGGTGAATAAGCAATATGGATTTTTCCGTAAAATGGCAACATATGATGTTCACACATAGAATAAAATTGAATATCTCGTGCAATTACTACGTCAGAATCTTCAGAAAATTGTACAGATAATTCTGAATCAGAATCATACCCACCAAAAATTTCTTTATACATATTTGCAATTCTTCTAGGAGTTTCTTTCAATCCTTCACGTGTTGGATCTTCACCAACTTCAATGATTAATTCTCTTACGAGTTTTTTTACACGTTCTTCATCCATTTTGTAATTTTATCCATTTTTTCTAGTATTTGAACCTAATCTGATTTTTAGGCAGGTGCTAAGTTTAGGGAACTCCAATAAATTTGTGTAATTGTGGAACTACTTTAACATCAATATAATATGGGAATACTATATCGTACAAATCTAATAAAAGATCTAAAGAAGGTTCAGAAACTCCATATGTAGGTTGAATAACAAATCCATCAATATTTTTCTTTGAAATTATGTTGAAAATATTATCAATTAATTTTTTAAATTCTGATGGTTGTGTTTTAGAGCTAACTACAATTTTAATAAAAGTTATTTTTTTAGATTTTACAGAAGAAGCAAGACATTTCATAGTATGTTCAATAAATTTTTCATAATGTTGAGAATCTACAAAATTAGAATCTTTTGTTTTAAATTCAATTTTTACAATATCGATAAATGGTAACACATGATTAAATCGATCAATATCAAAACATGATGATTCTAAATATGTAGGAATTTTTTTATTTTGAATATGTTTTGCAAGTTGTGCAACAGCCTGATATTGAATTAGTGGATCACCACCAGTAAAGTTTACTTTGTAAGTTTGATCATGTAAATTAGAATCAATTAACTCATTTGCTTTATCAATTGTATATTCCGTACCTGAATCAAGTGGTAATGATTCCTTTGTATCGCAGTAAAAACATGTGAAAGGACATCCGGCTAGTCTTACAAAAAGAGTTTTTGTTCCATAAAGAATGCCTTCTCCCTCAACTGATGTGAATATTTCAAATAGTCTTACTTTCAAGTAACAATACTAATTTTTTTCATTATTTATTTAATGAGTTTAATCTATACAATTTTCGGTTCTTTTGTGTAAAATAATCCAGAAATAAAGAAGACTACACCCAAAATCCCAATAGTACTACCAATCAATTCAACTTGACTTTGTAATTCCCCACCCATTGGAGACCATAACCAAGCCATTAAAGCACCAACTACAATCATTGGAATACCTACTCCAACAATAATGGATTTTGAGACCATGTTGGAACTCTTTACAAAATGTATATGAAGCTTATGTTATCTTGACTGAAATTCCAATATCTTTTAGAACAACTTGTAATTCAGAATACACTTTTTTTGCATCATTAATTTGATTTTTTGAAAGTAATTCTCTAATTTCAAGAATTAGTTCATTTGACTTGTCAATTTTTATTTGATCCCTACCCAAATCTTTTGCTTCCATTAATTTTTGATCAATTTGGACAAGAAATTTCTCAAAGAAGTTTTTGATAGCATTAGATTGCTTTTCAGCTATAGAATTACGTATTTCCTTTTTAATAGAGTTGATTAAATTATTTAATTCATTGGTATTTTCAGAGGGATTTTGATTAGAATTAATTTGGTTACGTATTTCTTTAATTAATGAATAAGCTTTAGTAAATTTGTCTTTATTTTGATCAATTTTATGTTTTGTAGAAATTGATTCTAAAGTTTGTACAAATTTTTCTAACCTATCTATTTTAGATTCTAAAGTTTGATTAGATTTTACAGACACATTTACTTCAACAGATTTTTCTGAAGATTGTGAAATAATTCTAGAAATTTGCATGAATGAGTTCATTGCTAAAAGAAAATCTTGTTTAGCTTTTTCAATATCATTATTCGATAAGGATTGATCTAATGATTTAACTGCTCTATGGCCTTTATCATATAAAATATTGATATTATTTGGTATTTCATTTTCATATATTTTATTGAATTGATTAATAATTTGTTTATCTGCTTGTACAGCAATACGCAAAAGAATACTAGGATCATTTTGTCCATAAGCATGATTAACTAATGATGGTGAAACCGTTCCAAAAATTAATACAATTATTGCAAATAGTGCTAGTTTTTTCATTCGTTTTCCTCCATATTCTTGCGTAATTTTACCAAATTTTGTAAATCTTTCTTTTCTATTGTAATGATTCCTTCACGTTCTAATCGTTTAACTGCACGCCACATTGTAGTTCTTGGTTGCAAAAACTTTTTCCGTAATTCACTCTCAAGTGCTTCTCCATTATTATTAAAAATAAATTTTACTAATTCCTTATCATCTTCACGAAGATCTGGTTTTAATTTGAAAATTGTTTCAATATTTGCAACTTGATTCTTTTGAATTATTTGTATAGGTTCTACTGTTTTAACATTTTTTTGTTTCTTGTGGATAATAATTCCAATACTAATTGCAGTAATTACTACTATTCCACTAATTATTGCAAACAAAAAATAATCTATTTTATTTTCAGTGTCAGGTATGGGATTAGAAATTGTATTGGTACTAAAAAAATAATCAATTTCAGTTTGGCCTGATGAAAATGTCAATTGGTTTTGATCATTAACAATTTCCATATTGATTGGAAGATTAGTCATTCCAATTATTGCAGAATTTTTTGGAAGTAATAGTGTAAAATCAGATGGAGAATCTAAAGAGAATGTCCAAAATCTACCTTGTTTAGATACTAAATCATGAATATCATAATCAATGTTGATCATAGAGGAGCCAAAAGTTTGGATTATTATAGTATTTTCAACAATGTCAGATTCTAATAGAAATTCATCATTTCCTACTACAACTAAATTATCAATACTACTTCCAAATAGATTTAATTCATAATTAGTAAGAAATGGATCAACGTCAATTTTTGTGGAAACGTGTGTAGAACCATCAGGATAGATAATTAGATCAAGATCTCTAGGAGAACTAAAGGAAGATTGGATTGGAAGTAAAGCTGCTACAATAATCATACTAGCTACCAAAAGAGGTATTTTGACCATCGTATCAAATATACTGTTATTCCTTACAAAAAGTATTCCATCGTCTCCTAGGGAATCTTGTAATTGAATTGGTTCGATTAATGAGATCATTTGATCAATACCTTAGATTCATGCTTTCAACAAGTTGTTGAAATCTCTTAAATTCCTGAAAAAAGCCTAAACCTTTTTCAGTAATTTGAAAGACTCTATTTCTTTCATTTTTGACTGATTCTACCAAGCCTGCTTCTACCAATTTCTCACATTTGTCTAATACTGCATAGTGAGATAGGTTGGCTTTTCGAGAGATTGCAGATACAATGATTCCTTCACGACCACCGTTTGCGGTTACGTCTAAGATATCGCCCATTATGCCCATTTCGGACCTGTATTGTTGTTTTGACATGCAATAGTATAGAACAGTGTTGTTTATGAGGAACATTTTGAAACTTCATAGCGGAACGTAAAGCGGAACGCCTGTTTCACTAAAAAAAATTCTCATTTTTGGCAAAAATAGGGATTTTTTCAAAAATTATATCCTAAATGAGGCTAAAAATTGAATCAAAATTCATTCACAAAGTCAGCTTTGAGATTTGTAGTAACTTTTTATTCCCAACTTCAATAGATAATCATAAAATGTTTGATAAGTTCAAAGAAGACAAGGGTGGAGAAATGATGGAAGAAAGAATTGAAGAGAATGTCAATGAAGAAGAATCAGTAGATACGTCATCAAATAGCGAATCATCTATTGGAATTGGTGAATTAATGGGAAAACGTGCAAAATTAGAAGAAGCAATTGATTATGTTGGATTAATGATAAAAAATCTTAAAGATAAAAGAACTATGCTTGAAAAAGACATAGAAGAAGAATCAGTAGATATTAAAAATCTTAAAGAAAAATTACAAAAAGTCAGTGAATATATCGATGAAGAAAATAGAGGAATTCAAGAACTTGCTGATAAAAGAATGAGAGTGGAAAACGAAGCAGATGAAGTGGCTACAATTATCAATAGTTTAAGAGATAAGCTATCAGGTATTGATACTATTGTCGGTGATGAAGGAAATAGAGTTAGACAAATTAAAGAAAGTAGAGATTCTATAGAAAATTAAAAGAATTTGGTAGTGGTTTGTTCTTTACTACTGGATGGAACAGATGGGAACATTTCGCCAGTTGAACTTTCTGCAACTGCAGATGCCTCTTGTAAAATTTTCTCAGATTCAGCGTTTGTAGTTTCGTCTATTCCAAATGCGGCATCACCTGCAAAACTTTCAGTCATAAATCCACCAAGCATTTCTGCCATTTGACCAATTTCTTGTTCAGCACCAGGCATTACTTTTCCAAGTGATGATTTCAAATTTTTCATCAATCCCATTGTTGGTACCATTGCTACTACAGTATCTCCAAGATCATTACATGTAGATAATCTTAATTCAATTTGTTCTAAAGCAATTCTAGCACTGCTTAAAATTTTTGTGACTTTTCTAACTTCAGCTAATTCATTGCCTAAAACTTTACTAGTTTGAACATCATGATTTTGAGTCGCAGTAACAATTCTTTGAAATAATTTAGCATCACGTTCTTGCAAACTAGATAACATTGTATCTAATTTTTTAATTTGTAATTGTAATTTTTTGATTCCATCTTGAACTCGTGGTTTTAATGGACCTTTAGGCTTGATTGCATCATTAATTTTATCAGCTATGCCTGTTTTTGGTTGTTTTGACCATTTATTATCAAGACCAGTCATGTGTTTAATTTTTAAATTATTACTTAATTTCCAGTGTAAAAATTGCTTAACAGGACGTAAAAATTAGTTAGCTAGGTAGAAAATATTTTTTATAATACAATTTGTGATTTGATTTATGAAGAAGAAAATAGTAATTATATCAATCATTATAGTAATTGGATTTATTGGATTTGATTGGATTACAGGTTTTTCAGATGTAGATGAAAAAGACGATATGATTGTATTTCATATTACTTTAGCAGATCCAGAACTTTATACTAATAGAATTCATACCGATAAATTTTCGATTGAACCTGGAACATATTTTTTTAGATTTGTTCCAAATGGAAGCAGTCCAGAGATATTATCAATTAAATTAACTGGTCAAAATTATGAATTTGAAGAAAATTTTGTACTTGTAGGAACTTCACATGAATCTGAAACTGCAAAATATTTTACATGGAAATATGAGGGAAATAAAAAAATTAGAATTGATTCATCACAAGAAATTTCAATAGACATTGATCCAAATGGAAATGTAAAAGGTTCAGTATCAGTTGATTTGATAAGGAAGGCGTAAACCCCATAACTGCAGAACATTAAGAGATTTCCTCTTGTGGTCAAGCGTCAAACGCCTGAGTGCCTTTTTCGTTCTGCGGGGCTACGCATATTAGTCGATAGAAATAACAACTTTCGACATTAATTATTATAATAAATTTTAATATTTAACATTTTTTAATAATTATTAGT
>DASCQR010000120.1:0-8204 GCA_036013185.1 Candidatus Nitrosopumilus sp.
AGTGAATGAATCAGTAAGAATTTTTTTAGCAAGTAAAATTGATCAGTATGTTGTCAATGAAAACATTGAAGGGGTCGTTAATGACCTTGGTGCAGGAGTGCCAAGTAGATTCACACCAATTAATGTAAAAGCTAATGATGAAGAATTAGTTATAGGAGTAAAGCAAATTTATCAAGGGGCATGGAACCCAATAATGGGATTAACAGATACTTATAGTAGACAAATTTGGGGAATAATTTCAGACCCAAGTACATTCAAACATCCTTTTACAGGTGAAACATTTCCAGTTAGAGCACAATGGGAAATTGAAACATCAGGGATTGATGGAAGAATTAAAGTTCCTTTAGAGTCAAAAATGTGGAATCCATCATTACAAAAATGGAGTGGCGTCCCTACGGACACATTTGCAACAAGTAAAGTAACTTTTGATTTTGAATTTAGTAATTGGCACAACGGAGAATCAATGGATATGAATGATATTTTGCATTCGTTATATTTTACAATAGAATGGGGAACACAAAGTGACGAAAAAGACAAAACATTCGATACAGAATTTACACCAAGGGCAGCCCAGAGTATTGAGACAATCATAGCAATTAATCAACTTGATGATGATACAGTAGAGGTGTATGTAGATTATTGGCATTTTGATAAAAATGAAATTGCAGAATGGGCAGCACTATGGACTCCAGTTCCATGGGAGATTACTGCATCTATGGAAAAAGCAGTTATTGAAGGAAAAGTTTCGTTTTCAAGATCGGGTGCAACAAATAAGAGCATAAATTGGCTTTCATTAATTGTACCAAAAGATGCGGAGATCATCAAGGATAATTTGCAAGAATTTAAAGAGAATGAATACATTCCAGATTCATTAAATGGATTAAACTTACCACCTCAATATTACGAAGATAGGTATGATTCATCAATTAAATGGATAGAAGAGAACAATCATGCAGTTATTAGCAATGGTCCATTTTATTTGGAATCATATGCACCAGAATCAAGAACCATTACGGTCAAAGCTTTTGAAGATGGAACATATCCATTTAAAGCTGGAAAATGGGAAAAATTTGAAAACACCAAGTTTCCAGTGATTAAAAAAATTAATTTTGAAAAAATAATTCAAAAAGGAAATAATTTAGAAATTAACATAGAAACTCTCAAAACAGACTCGATATTATATTTCATAATAGACAACAAGGGAGAAATTCAAACCTCTGAAGAAATAGAAATTGATGAAGATAAAACAGTTATCAAAATAACATCAGAAATTACAAAAAAACTTCAAACAGGCACAAATCAGATCAAAATATTTGGAATTTCAAATTCAGTGTTAAAACCAGATTTTTATGAAACAAGTTTTCTAGTTACTGAGAAAGAAACAGAAGTTCCAAAAACAATCATCGACACAAAAAATATTGAAAGTAAAACAAATGACAGTGTATGGATAATTCCAATTATTGGAATTATCTTAATTTTTGTGTTCGCAGCATATGTAAAAAGAAAATATCAACACAATCCATAATCGACAACAATTGTTTTGATTTGCTTTTCATCTTCAGCTTTTGAATAATCAGTTAACAGATTTTGGTTTAATTCATAAAAAGTGTGTCCCCACTTGAATTTATTTAATAATTCTAAACTTTGTTCTTCATGACCGAGGATAAACAATGATGCAGACAAAGCTTCAACAGTAGTTAATTTATTTAATTTTGAATAATTTACAGGATTACCAGCAAGTAGTGGAGGTAATTTTCGCTTAACACCATTAAATTTTTGGGAAAAAGCATGATCTGCGAGATTCCAAGAACAGTCAATTCCAACAATAGAATTAATGAGGGAATTGTCTTTAGGGAGCAGAATTTTTTCAGCAAAAGGATCTAAAACAAGTCCTTTTGAACCGATTTTTTTGATATTTTGAGCAAGACCAAATTTAACCATTTTAGCAGCAGTACATTTCTTTGGGTCATCTTGATAGAACATTAAAACTTGTAATTTCAATTTAATAGACTTTCAGATAATGAGTATTTTGAATTTACTGTGTTGTTTTAAAAGTAATTTTATAGTAAAAACGAGAAATTTCATCATCTTTTAGGACTTCAACATTCCAATTTGTGTCAGGTAAGAAATCTTCAGAGGATTCAGGTAAGATACTAAATTTCTCTAATCGTACATCAGGACCAGAATATCTCACATTGAAATTTAATCCATCAACATTAACCACCTCAAAAATTTGTCCAGGTTTTCGAGTGGATTCATTCACTAGACAATCAGAATTTTGACCAATAATACAAATTCCAGAGTTAGATGAAACTTGTAAATTAACTTTAGATGAATCAGTTTTTGAAGGAGTAATCATTGAACCAGACAATACTCTAGGTTTTACAGATTGTTCATCAATTGATTTATTCTCAGTCGTTATTGAAATTGAATTATCAGAAATCCTATTAGTTTTTTCCACAATGGTTTTTACAGTAGAAACAACATATCCACCTGCATCTTTTTCTTCATTTGAAGAGGTTTTTCCAGGGATAGATGAATTAGGATTACCCACACCTGTAGGATTTTCAACTATAGAACTTTTTTCAGATACAATTGAAAAAATTTTGGAAGTCAAGAGACCACCATAATTAGCTTTTAGGACATAATCACCTATAGGAAATATGACAGAAGGAATTCTTACTGTAACATCAAATTCACCAAGATTATTTGGAATTGCTGTCGAGGTAAACAATACAACAGTTCCATCCTTACTGCTAGTATCTTTTGTCATTCCAGTAAAACTGATGGGATTTCCTTTTGAATCATAGAAATTCAAGTATACAACCTGATAGTAAATATCATTATCTGAATCAAAATTTGGTAAACTTCCAGAGATTGTCATATAATCATTTGGAAGATATTGAAACTCATCTATATTCAAAACCATGTCATCTAGTGAAACAGAGTCTTCAACATCAACGATTTTTTCAATAAGAGTAAATTGGGTTGAGGAAGTTTGCTCAAAATATTCTGCATTTATTATATAATTACCATAAACAGGTGTAGCAAAATTTATTGATAGAGATGTATTAAATTTGCCATTTACGGTAAACAGATTTCCACTAGTAATTTCTCTACCAGTAGGATCAGTTACCGTAAATTCCATACTCTCAAAAGGTATTACTTCTGAAACAGTGCCAGTTAACAAAATAGATTGATCTAAAAGATATTCATTTTGATCAGTTGTGATACTGAAGACAGATTCAACATCTTCAATAGTTTGAATTATTTCAGGTTCCACAGAAAAACTCGTAGTTGCAGATTCACCAGCATAATTTACAGTTACAACATAAGTTCCCACAGAAATTCCTAAAACTTGAACCAAATCCAAACTGGTTTCATAATTTAGATCATTATCAGGATATAAAGAAACTGATCGTTGGAAGTTTGGACCAGAGATATTTATCAAGATTGGTTCAGTTTGAAAAGTAGGAATTTCAACAAAGACTTTTTCAGAAACAGTTCCTTGAATTATTGCAGTTTCATCAAAATAGTATTCAGATTTATCAGTTGAAGAAGTAATCTCAATTTGAGAAGAATTATCAGATAGAGTAAGTTTACCATTTGAGGCACCAGCTGAAGCAAGGGAAAATTCCCAATCAGTATAACCATCATAGGTTCTTTGCCAAGAATTAAAATCATTTTGAAGATCTGCAACAAAAGGAGTTTTATCAATCACTTCATCTAAAGAATTTCTTAATTCAACAGATTCACCAGAATCAGTAAACCAAATGTTGTCATAAGTGAATTTCAAAATTTGATCTGGGGAAATAACAACACCATCAGAAATAGTGAGAGTTTTTTTCAAAACTGTTGTCGAAGCAATTTTCCAACCACTCAAATCAACTTCAGAGTCAGTTGGATTGAAAATCTCAACCCATTCAGTTATAGATTGTGAATCATCACCAAAAGGATTTGTGTCAACTTCATTTATTACAACGTGATCAGTTATGGATTCTCCAAATACAGGTAAAGAAATTGAAGTAATCAATATTGCAAATATCAGAAAAATAGGGAGACGAGTCATTTAGATTTCCTATATTTCTTCATTAAATGACTCATTTTAGAATTAGATTGAGAAAAAGTTGAGCTATTTGTTAAAGTCAAAGATCTTAAAATCATCAAAAAGTAATCAAAATCTACAATATTAAGAGATACGAATGAATTATTCCTTAAATTCATCACAGTTTGGACATTTCTTATGAATAATTTTTGAACCACATTCCATACAAATTCCTTCACCTACATCTTTTTGAATTAATTGACGCTTTTTACCCACATAGACTTTAATTCCAAAATACAATAGGATGACAATTATTGCAGAATACGCAGGTCCCAAATATTGAATTAATCCAAGCATTACCAAAATTAAGCCAGCAATTAAAACAATATCTCGACGCTCAAATTTCAATAAAAATATTTCAAATTGAATCGATAAAAGTTTGCCGGGCTCAGTGCCATTAGTTTACTTCATTTCAAAGTCATTTCTCTAACTCATCTTCATTGCTCGGCAATGTAAAAAGAATTCAATTTGATAATAATATAATGATTTAATGGTGGGATCGGCGAAATTTGAATTCGCGACCTCTGCGTCCCAAACGCAGAATCATACCAAGCTAGACCACGATCCCAGCAAAATACGAAAATGCCCCAATTTAAGCTTCACAGATAATAATTTTAAAGGTAGATGGAGGAATAAAATTGTGACAATTGAAGATTATGTCAATGCAGGTAAAATTGCAGCAGAAGTTAGAGAAATGGTTCGAGTAAAAGATTGGATAGGTAAAACAGTTTATGAAATTTGTGAAGAAGTAGAAAATGAAATTAAAAAAAGAGGAGCAAAATGTGCATTTCCAGTTAATGCTAGTATTAATGAAATTGCAGCACACTATACAGCAGAACCAAATGATCCAATTACAATCAAAGACACAGATTTAGTAAAAATTGATCTTGGAGCACAAATCAATGGATACATTGCAGATACAGCAGTTACTGTTTGTTATGATGCACAGTTCGATGGATTAGTTCAAGCGGCAGAAGATGCATTAGGAAATGCAATGTCAATGATCAAAACAGGTGTTAAAGCAAGTGACATTGGTCGTACAATTGAAAAAACAATCAAACAAATGGGGTTCAAACCAATTGCAAATCTTAGTGGGCATTCATTAGAACAATATACAATTCATGCTGGAAAATCAATTCCAAATATTTGGTCAATAGGTGGATTTTCACTTTCTGAAAATACAGCTTACGCATGTGAACCATTTGTTACAACAGAACAAGGAGGAGGATTTGTAAGAAATGGGAAAATTAAAAATATCTTTGCAATTAATTCTAGGAAAAAAACAAAAAATGATGATGCGGACAAATTATTAAATTTTATTTGGGAAAATTTCAACATGTTACCATTTGCATTAAGATGGATTACAAAAAAATGGGAAGAAAAAGAAGCCAGAGAATTATTAGATATTTTGGTGAAGAAAAAGGCTGTTCAAGCTTATCCAGTATTAATTGAAGTCAATGAACAAAGAGTTGCTCAAGCAGAGCACACATTCATCCCAATGGAAAATGGTGCAACAGTAACAACAAAAGCATTAGCATAGACAATGAGTGAAGAAATTAGACAATGCCCAAAATGTGGGGGATTATTATTTCGAGAACAAGGTGAAACAATTTCATGGTTTTGTCCAACATGTAATTTAAAATTTAGAACAGAGTGATATTTCGCTGATTGTATTGATCAAGAATCAGATTTAGAGAATTAATCGATGTAGATAAATTAGGAATTTTTGATTTATGTGTAATAATTCCAGATCGAATTACATCAAGATATTTTATTTTGTATTTTATCTGAACTAGTTTTTGCTTTTTGGTTAATTCAGAATTTTTTAAATCAGAAATATTTGCAGATATATCAGCAAATTTAAGAACTTTAGACTCCCAGGAAGCGGCAGATAATTGTTTTAAGTAATTTTTTTCTTGCTGGTTTTTAGGTAATCGAGTTTCTTTTGTCACATCAGATACAATTTGAGCAATTTTTTTTCCAAAAATGTTTGAAATATCATCAAAATCAAACGAAGTGTCTTGTATGGAATCATGGAACCATCCAGCACACAAAATTGATTCATCTTTAATTCCCATAATTTCAAGATTTTTTACTACATCGCGTAAATGATGCCAATAAGGAGTGTGATTATTTTTTCGATATTGCCCATTGTGTTGACTGATTGCACATTGTTTTGCTAAAGAAATTTTGTTTTTCATTTTAATCGAATGATAACTCTCTAAAATGAATCAGAGTATTTATCCAATTATCTTTTGACATGATAGTGAAAGATTATTTTTGTAAAATTTCGCCAAAGATCTGTTCAATTATTGTCACACCGTCACAAAAAGTACATTGTGAAGAATTTGAAAACAAAATATCACCATTAGCAAAATCTCGCTTATGAGATTTTTTACATTTTGAGCATTTTTCAATAGTATATGCAAGAGTAATTTTTTCTTTAGAAAAAATCATTGTTGAATTCCCGAAGTATTACCAACTCCAATAATCACTATAGATTGACCCTCAAGAGAGTTGTCAAGTATCATTTCATAAACTTGTGAGCGAACATTATCAGCTTGATCAGCAATTTCCTTGGTCATCAAAGTAATTGCTTCAGTGACAGATTGTTTTATTACAATTGAAAAAATTGGAATTTTGTTTTGATTTGCAATAAATTCAATTTGATACCGCTCAGTCCCAATTCCACCGATTGCAGCACCAAATCCATGTGCAACAGATGCAGAATCTTCTCCTTCCATTTTTAATGCAGCATCAATCATGATAATTGCATCTATTTTATTTTGAGTGATAATACTTTGTAGAGCATCATCAGGCCTACCAACAGTTGAACTAGGTCCTTCTGCTTTTAATAAAAACAATTTTCTTTTTTCATAATCAATTTTTGCCAATACAGTTTGAAATGAAATTATTTCTTTTTCAGCATGCAGCATCATTTTTCCAACCACCATAGGTCCAATTCCATCTCCAACAGGTTGTCCATTTTTAAATGCAGGTATTGCAGAAATCATTGCTCTTGCATGTTCCATCAAAAACGGTAAAATCATTTGTAAAGGTAAAATCAGTGGATAATTTTTTTGTTTTTTTGCTGTTAAGTACATATGATTAACAATTTTGTGAATCATTTGTAAAGACGAGGCAATTTCCAATAAAGTTTGAACACGATTTAATTCAAGATCACTAATGTCAGAAAATAGGGATTTTATTTGATTTCTAGTATAATCTTCTCTAGATCTAACAGTATGTCGCACTTTTTCAACAATCCCATTAGGATCCATATCAACTGGCATTATCGTAAAATAATCTAAAAATTGTTCAATTTTTTTTGTGGGATCATTTACAGGATCAAGATTTTTTTTAACATAATTAATTAATTCTTTTTTTGAATCAGATCTAAAAACATCTAATTTTTTTATTGCTTTTTTTATTTCACCAGATGTAACCAATAATTGAATTTGTTGACCGTAAAAAACAAAAATAATTATCGGTACAATCCAAATTAACATCATCAAAGGATTGGTTTCATCATTCATCGAAAATACTTGTTCTAAATCAAAATTTGTGAAATTCAACATAGTGAAAAAATTTCAGATGTAAATTAAATGATTCGTAATGATAAAATCTAGAAAAATAGAAGCATATAGTCCTTTTATATAGTAGGACAGAAAAAAACTGGACATGCCTCAAACAAAACCAATGATTAGTGTAGTTAACGTAGTAGCCTCAGCTTCAGTTGAACAAAAAATGGATTTAAATGAAATTACAAAAACATTTCCAGATGTAGAATATCATCCAGATGTATTTCCAGGATTAGTTTTTAGATTAAAAACTCCAAAGAGTGCAACATTGATTTTTAGTTCAGGTAAGATGGTCTGCACAGGTTCTAAATCAGAAGAATTAGCAAAAAAAGCAGTAAAAACAGTTGTTCAACAACTCAGAAAAGGTGGAATTAAAGTAAAAAAAGATGCAGTAGTTTCAATTCAAAACATTGTATCTTCAATTAATCTTGGCGGCAAGGTCAACTTGGAGCAAGCAGCAAGAACATTGCCAAGAAGCATGTACGAACCAGAACAGTTCCCAGGATTGATTCACAGAA
>DASCQR010000121.1:0-16693 GCA_036013185.1 Candidatus Nitrosopumilus sp.
AACTACTGAAGCAGGATTAAGTTTCTTAGGATTAGGCGATCCAACATTTCCGACATGGGGTCAAATTTTACACGATGCCAATACATTTGGTGCAGCCGCTAGAGGACTTTGGTGGTGGATTGTACCTCCAGGAATAATGATTGCAATTACGGGATTGGCATTTGTCTTTATTGGAAATGCTTTAGATTCAATAATTAATCCAAAATTAAAAAAATAATCAGAAATTATAATTTCTTATTATTTCTAAAGCTGAATCATTTAATTTTATAGTATAAGTTAAAGAATTCGGATCATCTTTGGTTTCAAAAAGAGTTTCAGTAAATTTAGTTTTTTCTTCCTCAGTTGCTCCTGCTTCATGAGCACATAGATTGAATGCCTTTAGATTTAGATTATTGGATAATAAATGAGAAATGAATTTTTTATAATCCTCAGGGTTTGACCAAGTTTTGTTTTTTTCAAAACATGTGGCAATCCAAACATCAACGGAGTTATGAAAAATTACTTTTTTACGAATGTCATCTAAAGACAATTTTTATCTAAAAATCTGCTCTTTGCATTTTTGAACCACAGCGGGGACATGAACCACCTTTGTGTTTATTATTACAAACAAGACAAACATAACGAACGCTTGTGGAATCATTTTGACCACCAGAGCCAAAGAATCCGCCTCCAGCACCACTAGAGCTTCCACCATAATTTCCCATTTGACCCATTTGTCTCCTTCTCATATACATTGGAAGTAGGATGAAAATTGCCATTACTAATCCAATGCTGATAAACCAAGGAACTCCTAGATAACCTAAAACAATCTGTAAGCCTATACTGAATACAAGTGAAGCGCCTAGAAAAATATAATATTTTTTTAATTGAGGATTCAAACCAATGAAAGTTCCTTAAAAAAGGTTATAAAGCTTTGTCAGTTTTCATCTATTTCCAAATAGGTAATTTTTAAAAATTAATCAATAGACAAAGGAATTGGTTTACCGCCACTATCCCATGCAAAGATAGAATCATCATCGTAAGGTGATTTAATTATCAAAGAAACTAAGCCAAAAAAATTATTCAAATCAGTTACTGAAGGTTCAGCAGAACCTACAGGATGAGAATGAACAATTCCGATGTAACTATTATCAAAGGGCAAAAAGGAATGAGGGAATCCGGCAAACGTTGGTCCTGTGAAATTAAATGGTGGAATTGCCAAGCCATCAATTTTAATTTCACCTCGTTTGGATTTTCCTTTTAATATTAAAATTCCTTCATTGGGATGCTTCATTTTACAAAAAGAAACAATACTATCTAAGACACTTTTATCGAGAAGAACTTTACGTTCGAATTTTTTATTCTTAAGAAACATAAGCACAATGAAACTACTTGGTAAATAAATTTAAGATTTAGAAATGCTGTATCTAGTAGACGAAAATATTTGTAATTTATTCTCAATTTTAGATATGATCTTAGGGATTTGTGATTCCATCTCATCTATTTCAGATAGAATTGTCTTGGATTTTTCGTGTGCATCATTTTCAGATTCATTATTCTTTGAAATATCATTTTCAGTGGATGTCAAGTTCTGAGGTTTCAAATTGTGTAGTTCTTGTTGCATGGAATCAAAAATAGCAGTGTATTCAGACACTTTTTTTATAAAACCCTCTAAAGATTCTTCAGTTTCAGTTAATTGAGATAATGTTTTTTGAGTATCCTTAACAGAGATTGAACCAGAGGAAACACCCTTTCTAATATTTTCTAAAATTACAATTATTGAATCCAAATTCTCAGAGATTAAAGCATCAAAAGGATTTTCTACCAGAGTAGATAAAATACGATTTTGTTCCTTATCTAATGAAGAGGCATAGGCGTATCTGCCAAGAGGTCTAGAAATTTTTGTAAATTGGGAATCTATTTCCGATTTGATTTTAGATTTTTGTTTAATGAAATCATTTAATTTATTTTGTAAATTGACATATTTTTGATAATTCTCAGAAGAATGAATTTCATCCATTAAATTTTTTAGAGATATTTTTTTATCTTCTATGGATTTTAAATTATTTTGAATCTCAGTGTTCCGTTTTGTTTTATCAACACGTTCTTGTTTAAGAGACTTTATTTTAATTAGCATTTCATCAATTTCGTCGAAACTAGATTGAGTTGAATCAAAATGTTTTAGAAGTTTTGAAAGATTGTCGGAATTCTCATTCATAATTTTTAAATTATTAGTTAATTGGTTGGCATATTTTTTTGCAAAAATATGAATGACTCTTGTCTGTCTTCCTAAAACGTCCCCGACTTTTTTTAATAATTGAGTTAAAAAATAATCTAGTTTTTTTGCATCAGCAATTGTTGAAACTTGAATCAAAGTTTTAACGTCTTTTTTTAAAATATCAATCACTTGCTTTTTTCCTCTTACTACAATTATTGCCAAGTGTTTATCAATATCATCAATGTTTAGATCATCTTTTTCTAAAACAATTCCAATTTTTATTAGATCATCTATTAACGGTGCAGTATCATTTCTTAAATTTTTTATCTCAGAAAGGGTTTGAGATTCTCTTAATTTACGTAGATCATCGATAATTTGAGGAACTTCAGAAAGTTCAATATCTTGATTTATTGGTTTGCGTTCTATGGGTTCTTGTACCTGTTTTTTTTTACCCCACCCAAAGACCATTTTATGATATTATGCTTAAGGGATTAAAAATGATTCTTACCATATCTTAAAATCGGATTAAAATTCTGGGTAGTCATGGCAAAAAGCCTTCAAAAATCATTTCATACAGGAACAGTCAAAAAAACAATCAAAATCAAGGCTCCAAAAGACAAGGTATGGAGAAAAATCAGCAATATTGTTGGATTGCCATCATGGTTAGTAGAGGTAACAAAAACAGAGTACCTATCAAAAAAGAAAAAAGGAATAGGCGCCATTAGATTAATCACATTTGCAGATGGAAATGAAATCGAAGAACACATTGTATCATGGGAAAAAGGAGAATATTTCACATATGTCGCAACTGAGGGTCTCCCATTAAGGGCGTATGTTGCAACAATTTCAATTAAAAAGAAAGCAAAATCAGAAACAGAGTTAACATGGCAATCATATCTAAACAGTCAAAAAATGTCAGAAAAACAATTTCTAGAATTCCTAGTATTCATGGGATCATTCTATGAGGCATCATTAGAAAATTTAAAACAATTGTTAGAAAAATAACATTAGTTATTTTTTGGGTTAAAATCTAAATACGGTGAATCACTGAAAAAATTATGAGTGATATGCGATTCATAATTTTAGGAGTTGCGTTAATTTTTGTAGGTTTTATTATTTTAGGGGCATTTGGTCATGAATATCAAGCAGCAACTTTAGAATCAAATGAATTTGGTACATGTTATGAGTATTTTGATGAGAAACCTCCTGAAAAAATAAATTGTTCATTCAAAATAATGGATCAAACATTATTTTTTGGATTAATTTTAGCATTTATTATTGCAGGAATCATTTCATTAATCAAAGGAGTAAAAGGGGACTGGGATAGCAAGATAAAGCCAGAAGACATAGTAGGACCAGGAAAGGAAGAATAAAAATTCTAGATATCAGAATTTTGTGAATTAAAAATTAAATCAGAATCCCCATCAGCTTTTTTTCGTAATTCATTATCTTTTTTTGATTGTATCATTTTTTTTCTAGCATCATACATGATTTTATCTTCCACATTTAGTGTATCATAGTGATTAGCACCTAAATGATGAAAATAATTTTCAGTAAAATCATCATCAGGTAAAATCTCAGAGCAATATTTGCATTTCATCTCTAAAAGTAAATCAATTGAGTAGAATTTATGTCATAAGCAGTATCAAAATTACCATCAGAATTTGTTAATAGAGAAAGAGATGTAATTCCTTATGATTGGCAGAATTATCAACTTCTAATCTCAAATAGCATTTCGTCATGTGGTAATTTCTTTCACTTATCATTACAAAATTTACATTTAAGCACAGTAATTTATCAAAAAATATCAAAAGTATCTCAGAAAATAATTAAAAGTCAAAATTAAGATTCAAGAAGTTTCTTCATAGAAGTAACAAGATTGTTGATTTTTGCAACTCTATCATCAAATTGAAAATCAGTGAGTTGGTCAGGTTTTTTTAAAATAATTATTACTTCTGAAAAATCTCCACTAGGAATGACACGCATCGGTATACTCCATGAAGATTCTTCATCAACATATTGATGATCAAGTATTCCGAGGGATTTGTTTGGATTGAATTTTACTTTAGATTTTCCATAAGGACCAATAAAAGACCACCATCCATCAGAATTAATTTTTGCGTCAGGAATTATTTTGGGGAATAATTCAATGATGGCATCAAATGTATCGCCAACAAGTTTATTCACATGCACAGATATAGTTCTAGTTCTAATCACAATAAAAAAGTCAAATTATAATTAAAAAGGATATGGCAGTATTGATACTAATCAGAATTAGATTTAACTATTAAGAAATTCTTTAATTTTTTTTAGATTTTCCACATTTGATTCATGAAACATTATCATTGATTCAGATAAGGAATTGGGCAAAACAGATTTTAAATTATCGACTAAATCATCGCCACTCTTGATCATGGTATCAATAAGATTGTCAATTTCATTTTTATCGCCAGCCATGGTTGGTAAATGTATTAATCATAAATAAGGATTCAAAATTATGGTTCACTCAAATTCTTAAAATCCAAACATTTTGTATCAAATTCATTCAAGTATTTTTTAGTATTAATTTGAGAATCAACAACATAAAGCTCACACGTTGCGGGATCAATTAGAGGACTAGAATTATCATTAGTAACAAATTGTAATAGTAAAATCCCGATTAAGACAAGGATCAGAATTATAGGAAGTTTTGTTGAGGAAATATCCATAACATATCACAAGTAATTTAAAACTTAAGCATATAGAAATTCAAATTCTAGTTGTCTTTTTTAATTAAAGTTGCAGTAGAACGAACTTTATCTAATTTTTGAATATTCCACGATACTATTTCACGAATTTTTTCAAAATTCTCACCTTGAAGTTTTACCATCATGTCATGAGTTCCAATTGTTTCAAAAACATCTACAACTTGTTCTAATTCTTTTAATTGTTCAATAATTTTTTCTTCTGCACCTAATTCACAATTCAACATTACATATGCATCAGTCATTAACTAGCTAAATAATCATCATTATTTAAATTTGGAGATTTTTAGGCACAGCTACCAGACTACATTAACAAGATCTTTAAGATTACGTCTAGGTTTTGGAAATTTCGTTTGTTTTGGATATCCAAGACACAGTAAAGACGATGGAACTAGATCAGTTTGAATAATATCCATCACTTTTTGTTCATCAAACATACCAATCCAAATTGAACTTAATCCTAATGCTTGAGCTGCAAGTTGAGAATAGCTTGCAGCAAGCGTAGCGTCTTGTATAGCAAATTTTCTAAGAATGTAAGGAGGAAAATTTAGTTTTACTCTAGAAGGATTTTTACAAAAAATCAAAACAACAGGGGCATCAACATATGCTTGATGATTACATGCATCAACTAAGGATCTTTTCTTTTCTGGACTCTTTACATAAAAAATTTCAAATCCTTGAAAATTACCAGCAGTTGGTGCAGTATCAGCAGCAGCTATAACTTTATCAATTTTAGCTGTTTCAACAACCTTGTCAGAAAATTTTCGTGTTGATCTTCTTTTTTTCATTACTGCAAATAAATCAGTATCAACTTTCTCTGCAGGTTCTGAACGTAAGACAAAATCCAATAACTGGTTAGGAATTCCAGGATCAAAATCATTAGGAGCAGATTGAGGCACATATTCCTCAGGAAAAGCTACATCGTCGTCAGGGTGAAAATCCCTCATCAGTATAAAGTATGATTTAGTGATATTAAAGAATAGTTAAAAGTAGGAATTATTCTGCTGTAAATTTTTCACAACCAGACATACAAGGTTTATTCATTACACCTTCACATTTTCCCAATTCATTATGCATAATTCGATGGTGTCCACAAAGTTTACATTTTTCTCGAAAATGAAAAATTAATTCAGTGATTGTCAGATCAGACTCTTTGATTTTAGATTCAATCTCATTCATTGTAAAAAAACTAACAATGTGCAGTTATTTTAAAGATATGACAAAAATATGATATTAATTTACCAGAATGAACGAATTCTTTTTACGTTTCTATATCTTTCACCCAATACAAATCCTGACATTAGACCCATTACAGCACCAAAAATTACATGCATAAATGCAGCATACCATAGTACAAACGTATTATTTAACAAAAGAGATTTCAAAGCAGATATTTCTTTAGATGTGAAATCTGCAGAATCATTTAGAAATACATTTGATTCGACTGCAGGAATTAAAACTCCTGTGTGTAATGGAACAAACAGTAAACCAAAGACAATAGCACCGGTTACAGCACCTGTCAATATTCCTTTAGGAGTGGTGATAATTCTAAATGTTTTCCATTTATCTGATACCAAATTATAACAAATTCCAATCAATGCAGCTACAACAAAGCCTATGAAAATAGCTATGATAGGTTGAACACCAAATGCAACACTCAATGTCTTAAAGAACACACCATGAGGAATACTCAATTGTTGATCAATAGAAAGAAATGATGCAAACAATGCAACACATGCAACTAGACCAACTGAAATTCCTACTTTTATAGTACCTTTTTGATCTGATTCAGGTACATTTTCAGAACTCATACTAAATTTCCAAAATTACCCATTTATTAATTTAATAGACTATTATCATGATCTCTTAACAGTCATGTGACGTGGTAGAATTTTTTTTAATTTTCTCCAAAGTCTGATTAATTTCTTTTAAGGCCCATTCAATGTCAGCAATATCTTCAGAAGACATGGATTTTTTCCAATTATCTAAGATTGTGTGACCAATTTCTGAGCAATTATACAACAAATTCCAGTAGGGATGATGTTCAGCTGTAGTATAAGATAATTCAGTCATATCGTTAAGACCATTTTGAGCTCTAGCCAAAGAGGTAATTTTAGATCCAAATATTTTTACGATTTCAAATTCGAGTTCTTCTTCAATTTTTAGACCTAAATCATTTTCGTATTTTTTTACTAAATCCATTAGATCATGATGGAAATTATCAAAATTAGTCATGATGATAATCTCTGATGTTCAGCCAACATACATCGATTGAAAACTACAAGAATGCCAGCATCTCTTGCTAATTTCTCAGAATCAAAATCATGAATTCCTTCTTGAAGCCAAATTACTTTGGGTTTTTTTTCAATACAGTCTTGAATAATTGTTGAGATTTGGTCTGATGGTCGAAAGACATCAATTATATCAATTTGACCTTCAATTTCAGATACAGAGTCATAGCAACGAATATCTAAAATTTCTTGAGTAGTAGGATTAACAGGGATGACATCATATCCATGATCAATTAAATATTTTGGAACATAGTGTGCAGCTTTTGATGAATGCTTAGACATTCCAATTACAGCAATTTTCCTTAATGATAAGATATCTAAAATTTGTTTATCAGAATTAGAATCACGTTCCATAATTAGTTTAAAAAAATGTAACATATAATTTTTGAAATAATTTTACAGTTAGAATAAATACAAATACGATAAAAGTACAAAAAAAGTATGACAAAATCAATATTAGTTACAGGAGCTACGGGGTTTATTGGTTCAAGATTAGTAGAAGCATTAATTGAAAAAGAATACAATGTAACTAGTCTGATTCGTAAGGGAAAGAAAGGACATTTAAAATCAAGTATAATTTATGGATATTTAACAGATGAAAAAATAGATTTTAAAGAACATGAATTTGATTGTGTTTTTCATCTTGCATCACATACACCACTGGAAAAAAATAAAAAAATATTAGAGAAAGTAAATTTAGAAGGAACAAAAAAATTATTTGATGAAATTAAAACAAGAACAAAATCAATTATATATATTTCAGGATTAGGAGTGTATGGAGAAACAGGGGAAAAAATTATTGATGAAAGTGAAAAATATAATCCAAATACAGATTTTGTTAAAATTAGATTGAATGCAGAAAAATATCTAAAAGAAAATGCGCTCAAACATAAAATAGATTTTGGAGTAGTTCATTTTGGAGACGTATATGGTTCAGATGGATGGTTTTATGAAATGCTTGTCAAAAGATTGAAAAAAAATACATTTAGAATGCCAAAAGGCGGAGAATATTACAAAGGATTTGTTCACGTGGATGACGCAGTAGGAAGCATGATTTCAATATTAGAGCATGATGCATTTGGAGGATCGTTTATCGTTGCAGATTCAACACCAGTCACGTTTAAAGAATTTGCCAATTTTACTGCTGATCAAATAGATGCAAAGCATCCAGGTAGTGTACCCATGTTTTTAGCAAAAGCAGTACTAGGAGGAGATTTGATTAAATTACTAACAACATCGATGAAAGTGTCAAACAAAAAAATATCTGAAACATACCAATTCAAATATCCAGATTATAAAACAGGTATCAAACAAGTAATACAAGAATTAAAAGAAAAAAATAAAATTTAATTCAAATCAGAGAGTATTTTAATAAACAAAATTCAACAAAAATATGCAAACAGAGCCAAAAGATGTAATTGTATTAGGATCCATTAGAAGAGGTAAAAAGAAGTTTTCAAACATTCAAAATGAAACAAGAATTTCTACAGATGAGTTAAATTCAATTTTAGAGCAACTAGAAAATAAAAAATTAATCATAGTTGAAGAAAAAAAAGGATGGTTTGGGAAAAAAATTGAATTAAAAATTACAGAAGAAGGTTCAAATGAATTAGATAAAAAAATCATAGAAATTCAATCCAAATGGAAAGAAATGCAGTCAATTTATGAAAGTGGAGATAAACAAAAACTTCAACAAAAAATGGAAGAAAACAAATCATTTTTGCCCACGATGATGTTTTTTGGGGTAATGGATATGATGATGTTTAGCATGATGTTTAGCATGATGGGCGTAGGAATGTCAGATTACGTGTCACAAGAAAACATGCCAGGAGATGGTATGGATGATGGCGGTATGGATGATGGCGGTATGGATGATGGCGGTATGGATTTTGATATCGGATTCTAGAGTATATTTTATACAGGCATAAAAGATTAGAGATTAATGATTTACAATTCATTTGATGATACAGGATTACTGAAAGTTTTAAAATTTTTAAAAATACATGATACAGAATATCTTTCAGGACAAGATCTTAGCGATGTTTTACATATCAGCAGAGTTGCAGTTTGGAAGCATATTAAAAAAATTCAAGCATTAGGATATACTGTAGAATCAAAGCAAAAGGAAGGTTACAAACTTACAAAAATATCAGATTTACTTTTACCATGGGAAGTAATTTCAGGATTACAAACAAAAACACTAGGCCAGCAAGCATATTATTTTGAATCCGTTGATTCCACTCAAAGTCAAGCATTGAAGATGGCTAAAGAATCAGAAAACGAAGGAACAATAATCATTGCAGAAAAACAAACGTTAGGCAGAGGAAGATCAGGTAGAAAATGGATTTCACCAAAAGGAGGGTTATGGTTTTCCATAATATTACATCCTAAATTTAACATTTCAAATATGACACTATTTCCAATTGCATCATCATTAGCACTATCAAACGCAATTAAAAAAACATGTAAAATTTCAACAGAATTAAAATGGCCAAATGATTTAACCATCAAAGGAAAAAAACTTGCAGGAATGTTAGTAGATGCATCATTTGAATCAAATAAAATTGAAAATTTAATTTTAGGAGTTGGGATAAATTTTGATGTTGATGTTCAAGAAATCGAAAAGAGTTTAAAAAAAACATCAAATTATTATGGGATTACAAGTTTAAACCAACAAAAAAATAAAATCAAACCAATTGAATTAATTCAATCGTTTTTAATAGAATTAGAAAAGATTTACGAAGAATTAAACAATAACGAGATAAAAAAAATCATTTCAAAATGGACACAAAGATCATCAACGATAGGGAAAAAAATTGAAATCAATACAGATAAGGGAAAAATAAAAGGTCATGCAATCAAAATAGATTCAGATGGCGGATTAATCATAAAAAACAATGAAAAAACTACAAAAATTTTTGCTGGAGATATAGTCCATTTATCAAAATAAACTAGCGTCTTGATCTTGGTTTGGATTTAGGTTTGGATTTGGATTTAGGTTTGGATTTAGGTTTGGATTTGGATTTAGGTTTGGAAGAAAGCATAGAAGACTGCTCTTGCAAAATAGTCTTTAATTCTGTCTGTATTTCAAAAAGAGAAGAAATTAACAATTCCATAGATTTAGAGTATTGTGAATAGACTGAAATTAGTTCAGTTTTTTTTTGATCTGAATTAATAAGAAATTTATTTTGACGCAGTAAATTAGCGGTTTCCACCAATTCGGGAAGATGAGTAGGAAGATCCACATTATCATTTAGTTCGTGTTCGATCTCTTTGATTTTTGTTCTTAAACTGTATAAATTATGAGGTTTTTGAGAATTAGCCAACATTAAAGAACACAAACAGGAATGAATTAAAGATTTTCATAAATTAACGAAAAATACATGCCCAAAAAAATGAATGATAAAGTATAGTAACATAGACGTGATTTGTAAAATATGAAAAAATTTATCAAAATTTTATTTTTTTCAGCAATTATCGTTGTAATGGTTTCAAATTATGAAGAAAATTATTCTTTTGCAGAAGAACAAACAATAGAACAAGCAAAAGTATTGTTCAATGATGCAACAAAATATTTCCAAAATGGAGAATACAAACAGGCAATTACAATATACGATCAAATATTAGAATCAAATCCAAATAACATTTCAACGTTGAACATGAAAGGAATTTCATATATCAACATGGAACAAAATACAAAATCATTAAAACAATTTTACAAAGTATTAGAAAATGAACCAAATAACAGCAGGGCATTAACGGGAATGGGAGTAGGTTTAGGAAATTTAGGTGAATACGCAGAGTCATTGAAATATTTAGAAAAAGCTGATGAAAACAATCCCAACAACAAGGTAATTGAAAATTATAAAAAAATGGTTGAAGATACACTTGAAAAATATCCACACATTCCAACTGAAAAACCTAAAAACACAATGAATCAGACTATTGGAGACATACCTAATTGGGTCAAACAAATCACCAACTGGTGGTCAATAACTAGTATCAGTGATGAAAAATTTACAGATAGTATTCAATATATGATCAAAAAAGACATCATCAAAATTCCAACAAATAAAAAATTTGAAGATTCCAATGAATTAAAAATGATTTCAGCAATTAGAAATAATTTAAGTTTATGGAGTCAGGACAAAGTATCAAATGATGAATTTTTCAAAAATATTAATTGGTTAATAGATAATGAATTCATCGAAATAGATACAAAAAAAACAGATAAGGAAGTAGAGTATGAAAGTTATTTGTTTGATAGATACATCAAATT
The DNA here is from genome assembly GCA_036013185.1 of Candidatus Nitrosopumilus sp. Taxonomy (GTDB): domain Archaea; phylum Thermoproteota; class Nitrososphaeria; order Nitrososphaerales; family Nitrosopumilaceae; genus Nitrosopumilus. The sequence continues at coordinate 11,512 of DASCQR010000121.1, forward strand.
GATTTTAAAAAACAATAGTGACAATACTAGATACATAGAATATCCAAATCCCAGCAAGGATGTAATTAAAAAATTTCTCAGAGATGTCGAAAAATGGAATTTTGCTAAACAAGTAGAAAAATCATCAGCAGATTTTCCTAGTCCAACATATGAAATCATTGATGAAACATACATTATAAAATATAAAATCTACATCAATGAACAACCACTAGGATTACCTTTAGATCATATAAGCACTTTAAAAAATACATTTGAATTTTGGGAAAAGGTAGATCTTAATACAAACAATCAGAATGCAAAAATAAAATTTGAAGTTATTGATTCAAAGGCAGGAGCAAATGTTTGGATCACATGGGTAGTTAGAAACATTGGAGAAGGAGTTTTAGGACATGCTCATGTTGGAAAAGGGGTTGTTGAAGTAGCATTGGGAGATTACAACTGTGATGGTAGTTTTCAATTGTATGATGTACAAACTGTTGAGACAATCATGACACATGAGCTTGGACACTCAATAGGATTACTTCACACAAATGACAAAGAAAATATCATGTATCCATCACTCACACCGTCATATGCATATTGTTTGTTAAGTTGAATTCAAAATACGTGCATATTCTAGAAAATTAGAATAAGAATTAGCTTGGCTTACATACAATTAACCGTAAGAGATTTGGTAAAATAATTAATTACTTGATTTGAAAAATTATCTTTGTCATGCTCAAGACAGAATTTACTTTTGGTCCAAAATGTCCATCTTGTGGGGATAAAAAAATTGTTACAGATCAAAATACAGGTGAGTTATTTTGTGGGAAGTGCGGATTAGTAATTTCAGACAAAATCACCGATACAAGTGCAGAATGGAGATCGTTTTCAAGAGATGGTGGAACAGATCCGACACGAACAGGTGCACCAACATCATTGACGATGCACGACAGAGGATTGTCTACAATCATAGGTGCAGTAAACAAAGATGCATCAGGTAAACCGCTATCGACTTCAATGAAAAGCTCCATTGAACGTCTAAGAACTTGGGATAGTAGAAGTCAAGCTCATTCATCAGCAGATAGAAATCTCAGACAAGCACTAAATGAAATGAGTAAATTAAAAGACAAATTAGCTCTAACAGATACAGTTATTGAGAAAGCAGCTTACATTTACAGAAAAGCTTTGGAGAAAAAATTAGTTAGGGGACGTTCAATTCAAGGATTAGTTGCAGCATGTCTTTATGCAGCATGTAGAAATACAGAAACACCAAGAACGCTTCAAGACATTGCAAATGGAATGAATATTAGAAAAAAAGATATTGCTAGATGTTACAGGTTAATTTTTAGAGAATTAGAATTAAAAATGCCAGTGGTAGATCCAGTTAAAGGAGTATCTAGAATTGCAAGCATTGCACGATTAAGTGAAAAAAGTAAGCGAAAAGCAATTGAAATTTTAGTTCAAGCAAAAGATACCGGCATAGTAGCAGGAAAAGATCCAATGGGAATTGCAGCTGCATCGTTGTATCTAGCTTGTATCAGCACAGGAGAAATAAAATCTCAAAAAGAAATATCAGTGGCATCAGGGATTACCGAAGTAACAATCAGAAATAGATGCGTAGGTTTAAGAAAAATGCTTAAAAATTAGCAATAACTATTTCAAAGATCTTTTGTATTCCAATTTATCCCAAGGAAATATCAGATAAGAGTCATCTCGAGTCTCGTTTCCATAAATTAGTTGTTTAGGGAATTTCATTCCACGTCTTGCAAATAAAGTAACAAAATTAAATTTTGAAGGCTCGTCAACTTTTGCAATAACATTATCAAAAGTTTTGCCAGTGTCAAAAATATCATCTACAAATAATGAATCATATAAAATTATTTTTTGATCAACTAGGATTTGTTTGATATCAAGTGCATCAGCTAGCAATCTTGAAGGAATTAATCCACCTCTACTTACAGTAGTAATGCTAGAAAAATTTTGAGATGAATCCATTATTTTATTTGAAAGAATTTTTACAGTAGATTCTACATCACTCCAACTTACATTTTGTGTTTTAATCATGTCAATTATTCAGATATACAAGAAAATAAATTGTTATTATAAAACATAAAAAAATGATTTTTTAATGAACTCGACAATTAAATGATTCTTACCAACTAATTGCAGTAATAATCACAATAGTATCGTATTTTAAGATCAAAAACAATACAATTTTGTGATAAAAAAGAAAATTTCTAAAATTTTTGTTCCACTAGATGGTTCAAAAAACTCCAAACGAGGATTAGAGACAGCAATTACTTTGGCAAGAAATTGCGGTGCAACAATTACTGGATTTTACTCAATTCATGCCCCTCCACATTCAGAATTCAAAGGAGTAGGATCAGTTGAAAATGCATTTAACAAGCAAATTAAGAAATTTATGGCAGAAGCAAAAAATTTAGCAGCACAGAATGGGATTGTTTTCAAAGACAAAATAGCTAGAGGGGAAATTGGTTACAACATAATCAAAGCATCTCACGGAAAAACAAAATATGACATGATTGTCATTGGGTCTAGAGGAAGAAGCAATACAAAAGAAATTTTCTTTGGAAGTGTATCAAATTATGTCATACATACATCCAAAATCCCAGTTGTCATAGTAAAATAATTTTTTTAAAATCCTTGTTTTTTGAAATATTTTTGATGATATTCTTCAGCTTTAAAAAATTCAGGTGCAGGAACAATTTCTGTCACGATAGGACTGTCAAAGGATTTGGATGATTCAAGAGATTGTTTTGATTGTTCAGCAATTTCTTTTTGAGATTCATCATGATAAAAAATTGCAGAACGATATTGGTGTCCCACATCAGGTCCCTGGCGATTTAATGTTGTAGGATTATGATTGTGCCAAAATACTTCCAATAGATCCTCATAAGAAATCTCATTTGGGTTAAATTCAACCTGTACAGCTTCAGCATGTCCAGTTTTATCAGTACATACTTCTTCGTATGTCGGATTAGGCAGATTGCCTCCAATATATCCAACTGCAGTTGAAGTTACACCTTTTGTTTTACTAAGTAAATCCTCCACATGCCAAAAACAGCCGGCACCAAATGTTGCTTTCAATTCAATGAAAATTTTTCAATGCCAAATTAAAATGATGTGATCAAAAATAAAAATTAATTTACATCAGTAAAAATTTCTACTACTTTTTTTGCTAAATTTTCAATATTTGCAATTGGTTCAGCAGAAATTAACAACAAAATTTGTGTGATAGGAAACGGAAAGCTTACTAAAACAGCCTTATCACGTCGTGCTGCCAGATAATTGATAGGACCTAAACTTTCATCATATTCTTTTCTAATAGATGCTTTAGAGACGAATTCTAAAAAAGATTGTAATCGAGTTTCGTCACCCTCATGTGGGACCAAACCCTCCTTAAAACCGCCAGCAATCAATTTTCCATCTTTATCAACAATTCCTGCAAATCGAATTTCAGATTCGCCCAAAAGCTGATTACATTTTTCTTCATACAATTGAAATTGGTTAGAACCTGCCATTACAACATCATTGTCAATATTAAGATAAAAACCTATTCAGAACAAAATATGTTCATTAGGTTTCGTCATTAATTGCACACTTTAGCAAGACATATTCGATAATTTTTTCCTCTGATGCTTTTTTCATTTTTAACAGAGATTTGTAAAGAATTTTTTCCATGTATTTTGGATAATGCTCAAGGATTTGTTTACTCAAAGTTTTTCTATTTTCAACATAAAAGTCTGTCAAAGGATCATATACATTTGAACCAATTAATGATTCTTCAATAATTTTAAATCCATTAGACGTTAAAATTTCTTTCAAGTAATTCAAACTATAGTGTTCTGAGGACCAAGTAAATTTTAACAAGCCCAATTTACCAAGAGATGCATTACCCATAGTTACAGGTACGGCCATTACAAGAAATCCAGATGAAATTAAGATTCTTTTTGATTCAACAATAAAATCATTTAATGGTTTGAAATGTTGCGCAGATTCCAAAGCTAACACACGATCTACAGAATTAGTGGTAAACGGTAATTTGGTAGAGCTAGAATTAAAAAATTGAATGTTTTTTTGAGGTTTTGAAAAACACAATTGTTTGAAATTAATATTTACATCATATAATTTCAAATTGGGAAATAAATCACGCCAAAATTTTGAAGGAGCAGACAACCCACTCCCAACATCCACAGCATTTTTAGACGAAGATAATTCAGATAAATTTCCAAAAACACGACATAAATTTTCCTGTGCAGTGATTGGATCATTATGCTGTGCTGACCAATAGCCAAAATTAAGCATACTTCCTCCTGTCGCAATTTGCATTACAGGAGATAAAGTATTGTAAAGATTGATCACGTCATTTTCGTTTTTACGAAAGGTCCAAAGAAATACTTCAAAGGGGTTTATAGTCATCAAAAATTATTTCATGTTTATTTGAAATCAGTACTATTAATTCCTAAGCTAATTTTAAAAAATCATTACAATTAATTTAAAAATTAACATATTTTACTAGTAAAAAAAATCAAATATAGAGAGATATGGATGGCTATGAATCATCAAAAATACTACTTGCCAAATGGAGAGACAGATTTTTTGCTTGGATAGTTGATTTTATCATTATTTCATCAATATCAACATTAGTATTTTTCCTATCTTTCCAATATCTAAATCAAAATTTTGAAGATTTCATTACAAATGATGGAATGTATGTTCCATCAAGTATTATGTTTTTTTTATATTGGATTATTTTAGAATACAAAACAGGTCAAACACTTGGGAAAAAAATGTTCAATCTAAAAATTGTCAATATAGATGGAAAAAAACCAAATTTGGTTTCAATAATTCTCAGTAGTTTTGGAAAATCATTCATACTTCCAATAGACATGATTTTTGGATTGATTTTTACAAATGAAAAACGTCAAAGAATATTCAACAAATTAGGAAATACAATAATTATTAAATTAAAAAAACTCGATGATGAATCAAATTTAAAATATATCAAAGATTAATTTTTTTAAAATGAAATCATCAAAGCATAGCTAACGCTATGTATGATTTAAAATGAAATCATCAAAGCATAGCTAACGCTATGTATGATTTAAAATGAAATCATCAAAGCATAGCTAACGCTATGTATGATTTAAAATGAAATCATCAAAGCATAGCTAACGCT
>DASCQR010000122.1:0-2591 GCA_036013185.1 Candidatus Nitrosopumilus sp.
TTGCACCATTTAATCCCAAAGGACCATTAATGAATTTCTCCTTATCTGCCCAACCCAGTACTTCATCAGATGGAGCATAGTGGTTTACAATTTTTTTATTTACAATGTTTTGTAATATTTTTCCATATTTTTTTGACGATGGGACATCATCAGTTATAGATGCACCAAAAAAATATACGCCTTCAACAATTCCAAAATTATTTTTCTTTTTTGCAAGATATTCCAAAGTACTAAGGATTACCTGAGAACCAAGAGAATGACCAATTAGACGAATTTTTGTTTCAGGGCTATTCACTTTAAAATCTTCAATAAATTTTCCAAGGTTACGTCCATTTTTCTTTGCAATAACTTGTCCTGCAGCTAATGATCTTTTTGCATATTTCATTAAATGAGCACCAGTGGTGTTTGAATCATAACTATACCCGATTACAGGGTAAGAATATCCCAATTTTTTCAATTTATTTTTTGCCAAAATTACTTTTGCAATTGCTCCAGCATTATCATTTCTCAAACCATGTATCATAATTGTTAGTTCTTTTGAATCAATTAATTTTTTGAAATCTTTTTTTAGGTACAGATGGTATGAATTATTTTTGAGAGTTTTTCCATCCAGTAAATTATAGTATCCACGAGTTGAAATTCGGGCAACAGGTTTCATAGTTATTCAGAAGGACCTAGTTCTTTTTTATATTTTTCAATATCAGATTTTTCAATTCTTGCAAATAATGGAGATGATTCTCCCAAAACATGTCCAGATGAAATTCCTAATTCAGATTGCAGTGACCATGGAATTTCTTGAATATTTCCATCGATTCCAAGCTGATTCCATATTTTTTGTGCAGATTCAGGCACAAATGGGAATATGGCTATGGCCAGACTTCTAACAGCATTTACAGAAAGATAAACACAATTCGTAGTTCCAGGACCATTTTTCCAAGGTTCCTTATGTTGAAAATATTGATTGAAAAATGAAGATACTTCCATGATTTTTTTTAGTGCTCTATCCAAATGATTCTGTTCCATTAAAGTAGAAACATCAGTTGCAAGTGATTTTATTTTTTGTTCTGCCTCAGAATCTTTTTCGTCAAAAGATTCTTTTTCAGGAATTTTACCATCAAATGCTTTTTTGGTAAATCCCAATGCACGATTAACAAAATTTCCAAAATTACCAATTAGTTCAGAATTTATTCGAGTTGTAAAATCATCCCAATCAAAATTCAAATCATCTTGAGAATATGGATTGATAGAAACAAGATAGAATCTCAAATAATCTGCAGGATAATATTCTAAAAATTGTTTTAAACCAATATACCAATTTCTGCTTTTAGATATTTTTTTCCCTTGAAGTGTTAAGTGTCCTCTTGTTGGAATATAATCAGGTAATTTGTATTCTTTATTAATACCCAATCTCATTGCAGGTAAGAATAGATAATGGTGATAAACAATATCCTTTCCAATGAAATGATAAATGTCTGCAGAGCTCCAAAATTCTTTTCCATCGATTCCTTTATCGTTTAAAAATTTCAGCGCAGTTGAAATGTATGCCAAGTGATTATCAAACCAACCATAGAAGACCTTGCCATCTGCATCATCTAAGGGCACAGGAACACCCCAAGGAATATCACGAGTAATATCCCAATCAATTAATCCAGATTTAATCCAATTTTGCACATATTTTTTTACGTCCTTTTGCAGAGTATCGGTTTGGTCTAACCACTCAGACAAAGAATCACCAAAATTTTTGAGTTTGAAAAAATAATGATTAGTTTTTTCTTTAGTAGGAGGTTGGCCACAAAGAGCACATTTTGGATCAGTTATTTCTTCAGGAACACGACCGCAACTCTCACACAAATCAGAGTATTGATCATCAGCCTTGCAATAAGGACAAATTCCTTTAACATATCTATCAGGAAGGAATTTTTTATCATTATTACAATAAAATTGAATTATTTCTTTTTCATAGATATAACCAGCATCATTTAATTTCTTAAAAACATCTTGAACAAATGCAATATTTTCTGAAGAACTAGTCTTATAGAAATAATCAAAATCAATTCCAAATGCAGTAAAATCATCATAATCGCGTTTGTTCCAATGATCAACATATTCTGCAGTAGTTTTTCCTTCTTTTTCAGATTGAATCAAAATAGGAGTTCCAAAATCATCAGATGCACAAACATAGTACGCTTCAACTCCATTTTGTTTTAGGAATCTAGTAGTGACATCTGCAGGAAGATATGTGGATGCAACATGGCCCAAATGAATTTCGCCGTTGGCATAAGGTAAGGCACTTGTAATTATAGCTCTTTTATTCATGATATAGTTTTCAAAGATTAGATTAGAGTTAAGAAGTTTTACCAGTTATTTGCATATTTGACTTGTTCTGGAGTTAATTTATCAATTTTAACATCCATTGCTTTCAATGCATCAAATGCAATTTGAATATCAATTTCTTTAGGAACATCAATGATCTTATTTTCCATTTTTTTGTGATTTTTAAGAATATACAATACAGATAAGAGTTGATTTGAAAATGATTGTGCCATTACTTCTGGAGGATGCCATTCTGCAGAAACTAAATTAGCAAGGCG
>DASCQR010000123.1:0-11827 GCA_036013185.1 Candidatus Nitrosopumilus sp.
ATTATTGTTTTAAGACCATAAGATTTTGCTCTTTTTACTTCTTGAACACATTCTGGAAAATATGTTGACATTGCTGTAACCCCAACTATATCCCATTCTGATGGTTCATATTCTATTTTTTCTCTGAGGCCATCAAGTATTTTGACTGTATGCCCATTTTTTTTTAATCCTGAAGATAGATAACCTAAGCCTAAATGTGGTGCAACAATAATTCCATCGTATGTTGGATTAATTAAAAGAATTTTCATACAAATTTGATTTTTTATTTAAATATATTAAATTTTTGATGAAATTTATCATTTTCACACAAACATCTAACCAAAATCACTTCTGAATATTATTTCTAATAGGAACACCGTTGAGACATTTTTCATCCGAAATAGACTTTTGTTCTGACTGTAATTTCATTTTACAAAAAGTTTCAGAATACTCTTCTAAAACAAATCCATGATTAATTAGATTTTGAATATATTTTTTTTCTGAATTGTTAAATGGAATTTTAAATGTATAGACATCATGTTTTTCTTCAACAATATTTTGCAGCAAATTAATTGAATTTATTCTAGTTTGATTAATTTCAATTAATCTAAAAGATGCTAGTTCATACTCTTGTCCTCTAGATCCTACAGGAGATAATACTATACTATTTTTCTCAACCCCCTTTTCTTTTAATGGAAATTCTCTTTCATAATCAAATGGATTTTTAAAATAATTATCTTGATCAAGCATTGTTATAGCAGGTGTAAAACTATATGAAATTAGTACAACTCCAAATAAAACAGATGTTACAGTTAATTGCAAAATTTTTATTTTAAATCCTTTTCTTTTTCTCATATTTGTAAAAATTTGTTCAATTCCATAACCAAACATCATTGAAGATAATACAAATGCTGGAAGCATATATCTACCAGGAACCCCTATTTCTCCTAATTCTTCAGATGATACTGATGAATAAAACCAAATTATGCTAGCTATTACTAACATCATAACAAATATTTCTAATTTTTTATTTTTTGATTTATAGGAATAAATTAAAATTAATCCAAAAATTATTAGAGGTAGTAATCCTATCCAATGATCACCTAAAATATCTTCATAATTGTCATCTATATTGTTAAACCCTCCTGCAAAAATATACGGCAATAAATATTTAGAATATTGTTTGATATTCTCAAAATCACTCTTTTCAAATGTAATTAATGCTAAAGGTGATGAATCAAAAACTTTTGTGTGTCCTTCATTTAATGCACCATATGTTACAAATGGATCTCCCGTAGTTGATATATTTCCATAAGCAAAAATTAATAAAAAAATCATCCATGGAATTATAGCTAATGATAATGAAATTAAATTTTTAGTTTTACTTTGTTTATTTTTTATTTTTCTATTTTTAAAATAATTATTTACTAAAAATACACTTAGAATAATTATTTCTATAGGGAATAAAATAATTCCAGATAATCTGACCGTTGAAGAAAATGCAAAAAATATTGAGGATATTAAAATTAAATGGGATTGATTAGTTCTTCCAAATTTAATTAAAAAATATGTCCCTAAAACAAATAATAAACAAAATAAACTCTCTGTATGTAATTGAATACTGTTTCTAAATAATAAATTACTTGCAGAAAGTAAAATTAGAGTAATTAACCCTGCATATTTTCCAAATAATTTAGTTGCAGTTCTTTCACTTACAATTAAAAGAATTATGAAAAGAATTGGAGATAAATAATATAATGCAAAATAACCTCCAAATAAATAGGCAATACCTCCTAGTACTATCAATCCATTTCCAGACATTGGAATCATTTCATTCTGATCTGTTCGTAACCAATTTTCTATAAGAAATTCATTTGTTTCATATTTTTCTAAAAATGGATTTGATTTTGTAATTCCTTCTTCAACAAATAATATTGATGCCATTCCATAAAAATATGAATTTGAACCCTCAAAAAATGGAACAAACTGTCCTAAAATTGAAAATGAAATAAATAAAATTATACTAATTTTAATAATTTTAATTATACTATTTTCTAATTTATTGGAATTTTTAGCATATTTTTCTATCACTATTTTCACTTTAATGATAAATTTCTAAATTTGTATATAATATATCTGCCTTAGAATTTGTTCTAATCTTAGTCAAATAATCTAAAATTTTTAATTGAATAAATTTTATTTTTTTGATTTGATTAAAGAAAAATATTACATCATCAAAATTTAATTTATTCTTTCTTGTGAAAAATAAATAAGTATTTTTTTAAATTATTTTTCTCTAATTACATTAACAATTGAATATAGAATAGTCGCTGTAATTAATAAAATTGTGCCTAGAATAACACCACCAATTCCAATGAGAGCTATACCCGGTGCTAAAACATTCTCTTCAGAAAATATTTGTATTGTCCATCCACCAAATATCAATCCAAGAATTACGAAACACAATCCTGTTACCCCATAATATAGAAGTGGTCTTTCTATTGCTACATGTTTAATTGTACTCATTACTACTGATGTTCCGTGTGAAACAGCTTTCTGAGAATGTGTATTACCTTCATAATTTATTGTAATTGGAATTTCTGTCATCCTCATCTTGTTTTTTGCAGATTTGATTAAAATTTCTGTAGATATTCCCATTCCTGATTCGGTTGGTGTTATTTCATTTAAAACTTTTTTTGAATATGCTCGAAAACCACTTTGTGAATCTGTAATATTAGAACCAGTAAGTGTATTTGTTAAACTTGTAATTGTTTTAATTCCAATTTTTCTATATTTTGGTAAATCTTTTGTAGATCCTAAAAATCTAGATCCAATTACAATATCTGCACTATTTTCAATTATTGGCTTTAAAACAGAATCAATTTCTGAAATTTGATGTTGTCCATCTGCATCAAAAGTAACTAAAACATCACCATCTATTTTTTTAGACTCATTAAATATTGTCTTTATTGCTGCACCATACCCTAAATTTGAAGAATGTTTTATCACTATTGCACCCAATGAAGCAGCAATATCTTGCGTCATATCTGATGATCCATCATCACAAACAATTACATGATCATATTTTTTCTTTAATTTAACAATAATTCCTGCAATATTTTTTTCTTCATTAAAAGCTGGTATTCCAATTATTACTTTCAAATTGTTATTATTCTTTTAATTTGATTATTTAAGATATGTTATGTTCCTCGATATGATGAAAGATTGAACTTAACGTTTTGTTAATACGAATTTTAATACTATGAAACCAACAATTACTGGGAACCAAAATGTTACTATTCGTAGTAATAATACTATCATTGTTGCAATAGTGAAATTTGTGCCATTTTGTATAATTAATCCCAATAATCCTGTTTCTGTAACAATCATTCCACCTGGTATGAATGATAGAACTCCAATTATTTGATTTGTTAAAAAAATCTGACTAGTAGTAAAAAAATCTATATTCAAATCAAATAGATCAAATACAAAATAAACTGCAATCATAGGAACAAGTTTGGTAAGAAAAGAAATACTTACTATAGAAATTATTGTTTTTAATGAAGTAAGTTTTCTTGCATTCTCCTGAAATTCTTCAGTATTGATAACCATTTTTTTAAATATTCGAGTTTTTAATAAAATATTATTCAATAAATTTAATCCCGCTGAATTTTTAAAAACAAAGAAAATAAATCCAGATAACACTAATCCTATACCAAAAATAATTTCTGATACAATAAAATTATTCCAATATAATAAAATTCCAATTATGATGGTTAAAGCGACAATATCTGTCCATCTATCATAGATTAATGCTGGCATTGTTTTAGAAATTGATTGTTTAGTTTGTTTTTTTAGTAGATAATTACTAACAATCATACCCACACTTCCTGGTGTGATAATCATGGACATACTTGCAGTATAAATTAAAAATGCATCTTTGAAATTTAGATTTATGTTTATTTTTTTAAGTATAATTTGATACTTCCATGCATAAATAAATAATGTTAAAACAGCCAATGAAAAAATAGCAATATATCGTTCAAATTCTATTTGATTGAAAACTAAAATTATTTCATTTGCATCTGATAACAATAAAATTATGGCATAAAAAAAAATTACAATTATTATTGCATAAATTCCCTTATTTACTGATGATTTTTCTAAACTCATAATCGATCTTTTACAAATTTTATTGAATCTACTGGTGTGGGATCTGTTTCAGATAAAATTGCAACATAGATAGAAACATAATCAAAAAAATAAACTAAATTTATTAGTTTACTTAATATATTTCCAGAAACAGAGAAAATTTCTTTGTATTCAACTCCTTCTTTTTTAAAATATTCCTTTAAAATTTCCCACCTTTGATCTGTTTTAAAATAATCGTCTTTTCCTCTAATTAGAATAGGTTTCAAGTTTTTAGATTTTGACCATGGAACAATTCCATTATGACAAGCTTCAATTACATCTTCACTGATTGCATGAATTTTTGCATTTTCCTGTAATGAGTTTTTAAATCTAATTGCTGATGCTTGTAATCCATATGGATAGTAAATCATTGGAATTTCTGAAATCCATTCTGCCAATGATATTGCTGGATTTGTATTCGTTAAGTTATTTGTCCCTATTTTGTCTCTTTGTTTTTTTAATTCCTGTAGAGAGTCCATTATATCATTTTTATTAATTGGTAAAAATGGTTCTAAAATTTTTAGTATGGAAAATAAAAAAATTGGAAATGATGAACGTGGGGAATGTTTCATTTCAATTTTGTGATGATTAATATTATTTTTCTCGCAATATTGTTCCATTTTTCCTCCATCTGAAAATGCAAGAATTTTGCATTTTAGATTATTTGCCATAGATAAGATGCTGAGAGTTTCTTCAGTATTTCCTGAAATACTTATTGTTATCACTAGACTTTTTGAATTAACGGTTTTTGGTAAAACATACCCTTTAACAACTTCTACATGAATATTCGTTTTAGATAAAATTGCTGCAAAAATATCTCCTATTGAACCTGAACCACCCATTCCAGCGAAAATAATATGAGAACATTCTCCCAAGTTTAATTCATTAGAATCCATATCAAGTTGCTGATATGCCATTTCTGGCCAAAAATCATATATTTTAAGCATATTTTCTGAATCATATTTTTGAATTTGTTCGAATTCTATCAATTATTTAGTTCTTGTAAATTGAAAATATATGTTTGATGAATTATAAGATTAATTTAATATAATCATAATTTTTTAACATTTTAAATGTCTGATAATTCGAATATTGTCCTCAGAACAGTTGAATGGAAAAATGATAAAGTAGTAATGATTGATCAAACAAAACTTCCTAATGAATTGATTTTTGTTGAATTTGATGATTTTAATCAAGTTGCAGATGCAATTAGTTCTTTAGTAGTAAGAGGTGCTCCTGCAATTGGTGTGTCAGGAGCATTTGGATTGGCTCTTGCTGTTTTACAAAGTAAGGCTATAACAAGAGAAGAACTATTATCTGATTTACAAATTGCAAGAGAAATTCTTTTTGCAACAAGACCTACGGCTGTAAATCTAGGATGGGCATTGGAAAAAATAATGAATGTTGCAAAAACTGGAGAGACAGTAGAAAAAATTCAACAATTAGTAATATCTACTGCAAAAAGAATGGCGGATGAAGATATTGAGATAAACAAATCTATGGGAAAAAATGGTTCAGTTCTTTTTGATGATAATGATACTATAATGACTCATTGTAATGCAGGTTCATTAGCTACTGTTGCATATGGGACTGCATTAGGTGTAATTAGGGCAACACGAGAAAGTGGAAAAAATGTTAAAGTTATTGCTACTGAAACTAGACCAATTCAACAAGGTTCACGATTAACTGCTTTTGAATTAAAACACGATGGATTTGATGTTAGTTTAATTCCTGATACTGCAGTTGGATATTCTATGGCAAATGGATTAGTAAACAAAGTTGTAGTTGGCGCTGATAGAATTGTGAAAACTGGTCATGTTTTTAATAAAATTGGAACATATCAAGTGGCAACAATGGCAAAACAGCATGGAATTCCATTTTATGTTGCTGCACCATTGTCTACAATTGACTTGGAAACCAAAGCTGATGATGTAATAATTGAAATGAGAAAAGGTTCCGAAGTTACAGGTATTGGTGAGAAAAAAACTGCACCTGACGATATCGGTGTAATCAATCCTGCATTTGATATGACTCCCCCTGAATTAATTGCTGGAATAATTACTGAAAAAGGTGTGGCTACTGCTCCTTATGAGGAGTCTATTCAAAAATTATTCCAAGCTAATTAATACAAAGTTTTTATTGTTTTTTAAACTGCTGTATAAAATATGAGTACTGTTTCTACACAAGCAATTGAAGAATCCTTGAAACAATGTATGGATCCTGAAGTTCCTCTAAATATTGTGGAAATGGGTTTAATTTATGGAATTGATGTGACTGAAAATAATGATGTTAATATTAAAATGACAATGACCACTCAAGGATGTCCTTTACATGAGACTTTAGTTGCTGATGCAACAAGATTTGCTAAAAAAGTTCCTGGAGTAAATAATGTCAATATTGACATTGTGTGGGAACCTGCATGGACAATGGATAAAATGACTGAAGAAGGAAAACTCAAAATTAAAGAAATGGGTGCAAATGGATTGAATACTCCTGCACCAATTAATTATGAAACTGCATTACCCCAAGGAGTTGGAAAACTAGTACAACAAGAAGACGGTTCAATGGTGTTAGCTAATGAACACGATCAAGGGTTTATGGTAAATCAAGCTATTGTAGATTTTTGGAAATCTTGTAATGGTCAACGTAAAGTAACAGATCTTGTTGAAATTTTTGCAAATCAAACAGGATTACAAAGAAATCAAGTTGAAAAAGAAGTTATGCAATTGTTGCAACAATTACGAGATGGTGGATTAATTGCAATTGCAGGTCAACCAGATCAACCAAATGTTGAATTTAAAAAATAATTTTAATCCAATCCTTGTTTAGGTCTTCCAACTTTTTTCTTTGTTTTAGGTCTTCCAACTTTCCGTTCTTTTCTAATTGTTTTTGTCTTTTCTTTAAAATCTAATCCTTTTTCAAACAATTCAAGTATTAACACTTTAGCAATTTTTGTAATCTTTTGTTCAAAATTTCTTTGATATTCTGGACTATTCAAAATTTTACCCAAATTTTTGCCACCTATCATAATGTCTTTACTTTCTAATGAATCTCCTACTAATTCTTTAGCTAATGTAAGACCTACATAGAATTTAACTCCTGAACGAATTATTTCATTATAACTTAATCCATATTGATCTTTTATTCTATCAATTTCATCAAATTCATCATCTGGAAATCTGGCTCTAAGTGTATTCCATTCTGTCATAAATATTGATAACAGTTTCTACTAATAACTTCTTAGATTAAATTTTAGAATATATAATTTGAATTTGCACCATCAAAGTTTATTGTAGCTCCTGAAAGATACTTTATTTTATTTTCAATGATACTTTTAATAAAATCTCCAATTTCTTTTGGTTCCCCTAATCTTTTCATAGGTAACGTTTTTTCATATACTTCAATATTTTCAATTAATTCTTTAGTTCTATCTGTATTGATAGGACCCGGTGCAATGTTAACACAACTAATATTTTTTTGAGCATATTCTTTACTCAATACTTTGAAAACTTCTGAAAATGCTGCTCTGTATGCTGATGAAATAATCAATTTCGAATTTGGTTCTTTTATTACATTTGAACTTATCAAAAATATGTATCCTCCATTATTCACTTTGATGTTTTGTAGAATGATACAAAATCCTACAAATAATTGATTATGGTACTTATTCCAATCTTCTTCAGTAATAGTTGAAAATGGTTTTGGTTTAGGCCCTCCTGTATTGAGAATTAAGATATCTGTTTCATTATTCAATTTTAAAAATTCTTTTACACTATCTAAGTCTGATGTGTCAATGTCTTTTTGAGAAGTTGCAAAAACATCAATATTAATTGTTTTTAAAGAATCTGAAATTGCTTTTCCGATTCCACGAGAACCACCTAAAACTATTGCTTTAGTCATAATATAACAAAAACTCAGTCATAATTAAATTTCGTTATATGATTAAATTAGAATTTTGATGCTTTAGAAAAAGTAGGAGTAAATTTTTCGTCCTTATTTAGAAAAATTTTAAAATGTTTTTTACATAAATTTCTATTCTCTTTAAAACTAATTTTCACAGTTTGTATGGCTTTTTCTTTGCATTCTGAAATACTACATTGCAATATTGAAAATTATAGTATTTGTTAATAAAACTTTGAAATAATGTAATTACCCTGCTAACTTTTTTATCATTGTAAATCATTGTAAAACTATGAATGATGATGAAAAAGGAAAAGAATTTTTAAAATTAATAGATGAACAAAATACAGTACAATGGAATATTGTTGCTAAATTATCTTCTTTAATTAAATCTGAATGGAATTCTCCAGAATTAAAAACTGAAGTAGAAAATTTAGTTAAAGATCACTATAAAATTACAAAAGATCTTAATAGTTTGGATGAGAATAACAGTATCTTATAATGCAGAATCCACCATTAATGCAATAAATAATACTGCCAAATATGGACTGGAGAATTTGAATAATGTCCATGCAGCTTTCTCCATTGGTCTAATTGTAACCCAAATTGATAATCCTAGCATTAATCCACCTGATGCAATTGCAGTCCACAAGTAAACATCTCCCACCATATTTTCTCCATTTTCAGTTGTAATGAAAAATGGTGCAATTGAAAATAGTACCATTACAACAGTTGATAATGCAATTGCTCTTGCTGAAGTTTTTTCAGATTGTACTGCAGTCAACATTGGAACGTTTACTTTGTTATAATCTTCTTTGAAATGTAATGTTAAAGCCCAAATATGCATTGGAATCCAAATAAACACTAGTCCTGCCATTGCTAGACCCATTGTCCACAAATCTGACATACTTACTGCTACCCAACCAATCATCGGAGGCGAACCTCCACATAATCCTCCTAAAATAATATTTGTTCTAGAATTTCGTTTAAGTATATATGAATAAATAATTACATTGTTTACTAATCCAAATGCAATGAAAATTGTTGCCCATATTCCTTGTTCTAATGTTGTAGTAGATGAAATTCCAAAAGCCAATACTAATGAAATTCCAGCTAATACTAATCCAAAATTTCTTGCTTTAACTGCAGGATAAATTCTTTTAGAAGGCAATGGTCTGTCTTTAGTTCTTTCCATGATTGCATCAATATCTCTGTCACGATAATTTGTCAAAGTATTTGCTGCTGCGGAACCTGCTGCAACTGAAAATAACATCAAAGTCCAAGTTTCAATAGAAATTGAAATATTGTAAATATTTGATGCAGTTAATGCTGCTCCAAATGCAGTGAATACAAGTAAATACCAAATTTTTGGTTTTGTTAATTCATAGTAAACTGCTACTTTTGAGCAAGTTGTTTGTTTTTGCAATATACTAGTCACCAGTATTTGATGGCATATATGGCATTGCTTTCGTACGTGATTTCATTTCAATAAATGATTCCGATGACTGAATTCCTTCCACTCTTCCTATTTTTTCTGAAACCATTTTGTGCATTTGATCTAATGATCTTGAATACATTGTAACTAAAATATCAAATCTGCCTGTAACTTCTGCTACTTCTCTAACTCCATCAATTTTGAATAGTTCTTCAATAACGTTATCTCTTTGTTTAGTATCAATGTTAATTCCTGTTAATGCTTTAACTTCATAACCTAATTCAGCATCGTTAACATCTATGGTAAAACGTTCAATTAATTTTCTTTTAACAAGTCTTTTGATCCTTGAATAAACAACTGATGAATTTACATCTATTTTTTTAGATAATCGTGGCACTGAAATTGAAGCATCATTAGATAATTCTGATAATATCTGTAAATCTAAATCATCAACTTTTGTCGTCTATAACACCTAAACCGATATAGATTTCTGGTTCTTATAAAGTTATTATTGTAAAAATTACAATTATTTTCTAAATTTTATCTTTTTTGTATAACATTTCTGCTAAAAGAACAGCTCCTTTTGCAGAACCCATTTTTTTGTTATGTGAAAATAACATGTATTTCAAACCATTATCAAACAATTCTTCTTTTTCGACTCTTCCAATTGTTGTAGTCATTCCATCTCCTACTGTTCTTTCCATTCTTGGTTGTGGTCTAGTTGGATCTTCGTGAAATGCATAGTAATCTTTAGGAGCTGATGGTAATCCCGTGACAGAAATATCTTTATTACTTTCATTGAAAGTTTCTTTTGCTTTTATTGGATCAATTTCTTTTTCTGTTTCTACAAAAACTGATTCAGTGTGACCATCTATTACTGGCACTCTAGTACAAGTACAACTGATTTTAATATCTGCATCTTCAATTTTTCCATCTTTTAGTTTCCCTAAAATTTTTCTTGTTTCTAATCTAACTTTTCCTTCTTCTTTTGGAATGTATGGAATAATATTATCTGTTATTCCCATTGCAGATACTCCTGATTTACCTCCACCTGAAATTGCTTGCATTGAAGTCATCAGAACTTTTTTTGCTCCATATTTGTCAAGAAGTGGTTTTAATGTAATTGCTAGACCTGTAGTAGTACAATTTGGTAAAGGGGCTACCCAACCTTTCCAATTCCTATTCTTCTTTTGAGTTTCTAATAATTCGGTTTGTTCATCATTAATTCCTGGAATTAGTATTGGTACATCGTCTTCGTATCTATATGCGGAGCTAGTTGATATGACTGGTAAATCTGCAGCCATTTTAGTTTCAATATCTCTTGCAGCTTCTGATTCAACTGCAGAAAATATCAAATCTAATTGAGAAACATCTAATTGATCTACTGATTTAACTGTCATATTTTTAATATATTCTGGAATTTCTCCACCTACATCCCAAGCAACAATTCCACTTGCATCTTTAATTGCATCTAGATAATTTTTTCCTGCTGAACGCTCAGATGCTGCTATTTGAGTTACCTCAAACCATGGATGATTATTTAGTGACTGGACAAATTCTTGACCTACAGAACCTGTAACTCCAATAATTGCAACTTTTTTCTTACCCATAATGTCAAACTTGATCGGTCTCAATTAATAATCGTTTTCAGAATTACCAAAACATACTAAATTAGCCTATCCTATTTGGAACTGTGAAAATAAATACAAAATCGTCCATTCGTAGACATTCTCCTGTAATCCATGGCGGAAAAAATCCTTCAAAAAATAGCGATCACAACATTATTGATTTTAGCTCAAATATCACTCCTCTTGGAATTCCTAAATCTGCAGAATTAATCATCAAACAAAATTTGAAGAAAATTCAATATTATCCTGATCCTAATTCCGAAACTGTTATCACAAATTTACAAAAATACACTCATTTATCAAAATCAAATATTATTGTTGGAAATGGTGCAATTGAAATTCTTTACAACTTTTGTTTTGCATTTTTATCTAAAACAACTAAAGTATTAATTTCTGTTCCTACATTTCAAGAATATGAAACTGCAGTAAAATTAAGTAATTGCAAAATTTTGTATTTTAAGTCATTAAGTTTGTCTAAAAATATTAATTCATTTATTTTACAGATTCCAAAAAATGGATGTGTATTTCTTTGTAATCCTAATAATCCTACAGGAGAATTATTGTCAAAAAAAGAATTGTTATCTATAATAATTGCTGCCAAGAAATTAAAAACTATTGTTTTCATTGATGAGTGTTTTATTGAATTAGTTCCAAAATCAAATGAATCTGTAATATCATATGTTAAAAAATATGA
>DASCQR010000124.1:0-3983 GCA_036013185.1 Candidatus Nitrosopumilus sp.
CAATAGATATGACAATTGCTAAAACAATGCCTACAATTACAAATCGTTTATTCATATCTAAAGTAGTAAATGCCTAGATAAAAACGGATTGCACCCAAATAATTTAAAAATTGTAAGAAGGCTTTAAAATAAAAATAATAAAAATATTTCATGGCTGAACCCACAATAATAATAGCATTTTCAGCAGGATTAGTGTCATTTATTGCCCCATGCATATTACCAATGATTCCAGGATTCTTAGCATATATTTCCGGAACAACATTAAAAGAAATTAATGGAGATCAAACATTCAAAAATAGAATAAATAAAATCAACATTCTCATAAATACAATATTTTTTGTTTTAGGGTTTTCAATTGTTTTTTCAACTTTAGGTGTTATAATTAACAGCGTATTATCAGAAAATGTAAATCAATTTGTAGATAGTTTAAACGTAATTGCAGGAACAATTGTCATATTATTTGGAATATTTTTATTATTATCAACAAAAATTAATTCTTTAAACAAAGAAAAAAAATTTCATATTAGAAATTTCAAATCAAGTTATCCAATGTCGTTTGTGTTTGGTTTAGCATTTGCAATTGCATGGACGCCATGTGTTGGACCAATTTTAGGAACCATATTGACATTAGCTGCAACTACACCATCAATAGCATTTAGTTTACTATTGGCATATTCAATAGGTTTAGGAATACCATTTATTTTAATAGGAATATTTTTTTCAAAATCAACAAAAATTATTTTATCTATGAAAAAACATTTCAAATATTATAATATATTATTAGGTGGATTGATAATCATATTGGGAATTCTAATATTTACAAATCAACTTGAATATATTGCAAATTTTCCATTTCTTAATGAGATTGTGATGTTAAAATGAATGCAGAAATCAAAACAGGGATAATATTTGGAAGCATCGTTATTGTGGTGATGATATGTTTAGTCGTAATTTTTACAGGTTTGGACGAAACATTGTCTTTAAATCAAAATTCAGGTGTAAAAAAAGCTCCAAATCTAGTAGGAATAGAATATTATCTTAATACATCCTCTGAAGAATTAACAAAAAAAATAGAAGGGAAAGTTGTACTGTACGATATTTGGACATATAGTTGTGTTAATTGTATCAGAACATTACCATTCATTACATCTTGGAATGAAAAATATGAGGATCAAGGATTGTTAATTGTAGGAATTCATTCACCAGAGTTTGAGTTTGAAAAAGATCCAGAAAATGTTAAAGTTGCGATTGAAAAATATGGAATAACATATCCTGTCGTAATGGATAATAATATGAAAACATGGAAAGCATTTGAAAATAATTATTGGCCAAGAAAGTATATTGCAGATCATGAAGGAAACATTAGATATGATCACATTGGTGAAGGATCATATCAAGAAACAGAAAAGGTCATTCAACAATTATTAGATGAAAGATCAAAAGCACTAGGATTTGATAACATAAATGAAAATAAATTGGTAACCACAGAAGAATTCAAGCATACAATGTCCAGAACTCCAGAATTATATTTTGGTTACAAGTTTGCACAAAATAGAAATCAATTAGGAAGTGAGGAAGGATTTCAAGCAGAAAGAATTGTAACATACAATCAACCAAATAGTATTGAATTAAACAAATTTTATCCAATTGGAAATTGGAAAAATAATGAAGATAGCATGGAATTAATAGATTCAACAGGAATGATCAAAGTATTTTTTGATGCAAAAGAAGTAAACATTGTTGCTGAAAATGATGCCGAATTAGAAATATTTCTAGATGGAATTCCGTTAACTCAAAAATATTCAGGTTCAGATATTAATTTTGAAAATATACTGGAAGTGTCCAATCCAGGAATGTATAATATCATTAACAGTGAAACTAGTATTTCAAGCATAATGGAGATAAAAATTAGTGGTAAAGGATTCCAAGCATTTACTTTTACATTTGGATGAAGTGTAACTGAAGGTAGTGTAACTGAAGGTACACTAGCTATGGTTACAAATCTGTTTAAAAGAAAAAAATTGAGGAAATTCAGCGAAATCAAAATGATAAGTAATGCATGGAATAAAACAGAGGGGGAAAGTATCTCTCAAAAAGTGATTGGTAGAGTAAAGCCAGATGAACCATTAAAAAATAGAATAGATTTTGCACAAAAAAAATTACAATTACAAATTACAAAATTATCAGGAATCAACGAAAAATTACAGACAAAACATGATAAAATATTTGAAAAAATAGTTAATGCACAAAGAAATAACAAACCAGCTTATGCACAAGCATATGCAGGGGAATTAACACAAGTTAGAAAAATGAAAAATATGGTCAGTGGTGCAAAATTATCTATGGAGCAAGTAAAACTTCGATTAGACACAGTTTCTGAACTTGGTGACGTTGTTGTAACATTAAGTCCATGTATGTCAATAATTAAAGGATTAAGTCCATCATTAAATGGAATTATGCCAGAAGCAAGTGCATCAATGCAAGATTTATCACAAATATTAGGAGATGTTATGTCCGGATCATCTGTAGGAATGGATGATAACTTTACTTCAACTCCTGAAACTAATTCAGATACACTTGCAATTTTAGAAGAAGCACATAATGTAATTGCAGGACAAACAAAATCATCCATACCAGAAGTGCCAACAGAATTAAAACAACAAGTCACTGAAAGAAAAACAAATATTTTTATTTAGAAAACAATATTATTTAGATTTTTTTTTACTTTTTTGAATTAAAATTTTTTTGATTCTAGATATTGTAGGATAACTATATCCTCTTCTACGATAATTAGAGATCATCATTTTCCAATTTTTTAATCTCCATTGAGCTTGTTCAATAGTAACTGAATGAACTTCTTTTTGAACAATACTTTTTCTACCCACTTTTAAAGTTCCAGTATCTTTTGCATGCCATCTATTTTTTGCAAATTTCAGACCAGTGATAATTTCACTTACCGGCATTTCTTTGAAATACTCTTTTAATTTCTTCAATTCTAGATCGGTTGGTTTGTTTGAAATAGGTAAATCAATGCTGAATTTATTCATAAATTTTCTATAGTAACATAGTTTAAGAATTGTATCGGTATGTAGAAATTTTGATTTATGCCTGATTTTTACGAATATAGATTAAATATGCATTCTAAAAAAGAAATTAAAAGAAAAAAAACTATTGAAGTTCACTAATTATTAGTGTCCTGTATTTCCTGCTTTAGCATCTTTGATGAATCCAGATGGTAAAGGACCCAATAGTGAGGCACCTCTTTTTCCATCTTTAGCCATTGAATGGTATTCTGCTACATATTCCTCTTTTGCCTCTTCGGTTCTCCAAAAATTTTCATCTCTTTTTGGTGCTACCTTCTTAGGTTTTGATTTTTTTGTAGTTTTTGGTTCATCATCATGTGCGTGTGGACCAGCCATAAATTGAATTTAAACAAAGTCTATTTAACATCGTGGATGATTACAAAGATTCATTCTAAAAAATGGTTTTTAAAACTAATTCTAAAATTCTTGAATGAGTAATTAGATTAAATATGTAGAACATAAATTTTTTTCAATGACAATAGGATTGTATTTTGGTACACAAACTGGTAAAACTGAAACAGTTTGTGGTATCATAAAAGAAGAATTTGGGGATTCAATAGCAGATCCTATAGATGTTTCAGAAGGGGATTTAGAAAATTTCTCCAATCTTGATGCCATAATATGTGGTATTCCAACTTGGAATACTGGTGCATTAGAACTAAGATCTGGAACTGCATGGGATGAGCTATTAGAAAAAATTGAAGACTTGGATCTTAGTGGGAAACCTGTGGCAATATTTGGTCTAGGGGATTCTGTAGGCTATGGCGAAGATTTTGTCGATGCAATGGAAGAACTTCACAGATATTTTGAAAAAGCAGGAGCAAAAATGATTGGATATGTACCAATAGAAGGATACACATTTGTTTCTGCAAGATGTTTAATTCCACATCTTAATGAAAT
>DASCQR010000125.1:0-9737 GCA_036013185.1 Candidatus Nitrosopumilus sp.
ATGTTTTTTTAAAAATATTCATGGATAAATGAAAACTCAATGTTTAATTTTGGTTAATTATTCTGGTGGTCTTTGAACAAACACGTTACAAATGAGGGCATCTGTTTTTTTATCTCTATGCTGAACTTTACATGTAACAAATTTACCTTTCAGTGCTCGTTCTAAATCTTCTTTAGTTTGTTCTGGACGTTGTCCATCTTCTGATTCTTTAATCAAACCCATGATTATTTTTTCAGTTTTTCCATAATCTCCTTTATTGTCTTTTCTTGTGTGGCTAACAAGTAATCTGAATGCATTCCCTGCTAAAACTTCTAAAACTGCTCCACCGATGCCATCCCCGTCTAATTCATCTGACATAATGTGATAATTTTTTTGTTCTATAATTACTTGGTGGCAATACTGATTTCAAAATCTGGGACTAGTCCTTTTTCTTTTGCCATTTCAAATAATCTTCTGATTGATTGTTCTCCTGGGTCTCCCATGTTTACTGTAACTTGATTGACATACATTTTCACAAATTTTTCAATTAATGTTCTTTCTTTACCTCTGGAATACTGCATTGCATATTCTAATGCATCATCAAAATTCTTTATTCCAAATTCAATTGATGCTTGTAAATATTTGTCAAATTTTACAATTGTTTCCATGCCTAAGTCTGTCTTCATTACATTAATTCCTAAAGGTACTGGTAATCCTCCTGTTGTTTTATCCCACCATTCACCAACATCTAAGATTTTTACATTTCCTTCTTGTTCGTATGATAATTGAGTTTCATGAATTACTAATCCTACTTCTACTTCTCCTGATTCAACAGCTTTTGGTATATCGCTGAAATTCATTTCAACATAGTCAAATTTTCCTATCATTAGTTGCAGTAGCAAAAATGCTGATGTCATCTTTCCTGGAATTGCAATTTTGCATTTTTTTAATTCTTCAATTGTCATTTGTTTTTTTGCTGTAACTATTGGACCGTAATTAATTCCAAAACTTCCTCCACTTCTTAGAATTGTATACCCTGGGATGTATGCACATGCATGAACTGAAACTGCTGTTACATCTAATTCTGGATTTGTTGCCTTAAGATTCAAATTCTCTATATCTTCGATCACATGATTTACAGTAAAATCTGGTGATGGTACTTTATCAGTAAACATTCCATAAAACATGAATGCATCGTCAGAATCAGGAGTGTGTCCTACTGAAATTTCCATATCTGTTTTTTAATGAATCGTAATAAAAATCCAAATCATTCTGATCTGGTAATTGTTATTTGTTAGAAATCGATCATTTGTGATGAATTTTCTCTTTTGAAAATTCCTTAAGATTAAAAAATTTAACAATTTAATTTCCTCACAAAACATGCCATACATTATATAATGCTCGACTGGTTTTCGCATTATGGCAAAATTCAAGTCAACACAAGAAGTAATGAAAATTATCAAGAATAAACAAAATATTCGTAATTTTGGTGTAATTGCACACGTTGACCATGGAAAGACAACCATGAGTGATAGTCTTTTGGCTTATTCTGGAATTATTGCACCATCTGCTGCTGGCAAAGCACTTGCAATGGACTTTGATAAGGAAGAGCAAGAAAGAGGAATTACAATTTATCAGGCTAACGTTACTTTACTTTATTCTCAAAATGATAATGATTATGTCATTAACATGATTGATACTCCTGGACACGTTGATTTTAGTGGAAGGGTAATTCGAAGTTTAAGAGCAATTGATGGTGCTGTAGTAGTCTGTGATGCAGTTGAAGGAATTATGACTCAAACTGAAACTGTAACAAGAATGGCACTTGAAGAAAGAGTAAGACCTGTTTTGTTTATCAATAAAGTAGATAGATTAATCAAAGAATTGAGATTAACCCCAGAAAAAATGCAAGCACAACTTGCAGATGTTGTTTCTACTTTTAATCAATTAGTTGATACTTATGCTGAACCTGAATACAAGGAAAAATGGAAAGTGTCTATTCAGGATGCAAGTGTGACATTTGGTTCTGCAAAAGATAGATGGGCAATAAACACTGATTTAATGAAAGAACGAGGAATAACATTCAAAGATGTAATTGATGCTTATACTGAAGAGAAACTTCCTGAACTTGTAGAAAAAGCACCTTTAGCTGATGCAGTTCTTGGAATGGTTGTAAAACATCATCCGGCACCAAAGGATGCTATCAAATATAGAATTCCACAAATTTGGAAGGGTGATTTAGATTCTGATGTTGGAAAAGCATTGCTTGCTGGTGAAGATGATGGACCAACAATTATGATGGTTGTAAACATGGTATTAGATCCTGCAGCTGGTCCTGTCGCAATTGGCAGACTATTCTCTGGAACTATCAAAGATGGACAGACACTTCACATTATAGATGAGAAACGAGATGGAAGAGTTCAATCTGTTAATTTCTTTATGGGTAACCAAAGAGAACAAGTTGGAGAATTAGGTGCTGGAAATATTCCTGCATTATTGGGTTTAACTGAATGTCGTGCTGGAAATACTTTGTCATCTGTAAAAGATATTCCAATGTTTGAAGGTGTGAAATATGTTTCAGAACCTGTTGTTCAAATTGCAATTGAACCAAAACATCCTAAAGATTTACCTAAACTTGTAGAAATTTTGAGACAACTTACTATTGAAGATCCAAACTTGGTTGTAAAAATTGATGAAGAGAGTGGTGAAACTATTGTTGCTGGTATGGGTGTGTTACACTTGGATGTTGCAACACACAGAATTCAAGATGCAAAATGTGAAATCATTACATCTGAACCTTTGATAAATTATAGAGAAACTGTTAAAGCTGCTTGTGAACCAATTATGGCAAAATCTCCAAATAGGCACAATAAAATTTTCATGAAAGTTGAACCATTGGAGCCTGAAATTGCTCACATGCTAAGAACTGGTGAAATTAGTGATATGAAAGATAAAAAAGTTGTTGCAGATTTACTCAAAGGTGCTGGTTGGGATACTGATACCATCAAAAGAGTAATGAGATTTGATTCTCGTGGTAATGTTTTGATTAACGGAACAAAAGGTGTTCAATTTGTTCAAGAGTCTACTGATTCTATAAATTCTGGATTTGATGAAGTGATGAAAGAAGGCCCACTTTGTAAAGAACAGATGAGGGATTGTAAATTCATATTTACTCATTTTGTACCTCATGAGGATACTGCTCACAGAGGTCTATCTCAATTAGGTCCTGCATCTCGTAGAGCATGTATGGGTTCATTATTGACTGCAGGTACTGCTGTTTTAGAACCAACTCTTGCAATTGAAGTTCGTGTACCAACTGATTTAGTTGGAAACGTTGCAACTATACTTTCTGGTAAACGTGGTAAAGTTCTCGACATGCAACAAAAAGGTGCATCAAGTATTGTAATTGGTGAATTACCTGCCTCTGAAACATTCACTCTATCTGAAGCTATGAGAGGTCAAACTGCAGGACGTGCAACTTGGAATACTTCATTTAAGGAATGGACTGAAGTTCCAAAATCGATGCTAACTACTGCTGTAGCAGATATTAGAAAAAGAAAAGGATTAGCTCCAGAGCCACCTGGAGTTAACGAATTTATAGATAAAGAATAATTATCTTATTTTTAATTAGTTTACTATGAAAAAAGTTACAAATTCTAGGTATCGGGAATTGTTGAAAATCAAAAAATCTTTGGAAGATAATAGGCCTCATGATATTGATGAGATGAGACGTTGGAAACACTCCATGAACAAAATTCTTGAAGAGCTAGAACTGTTTCGCTAATCTTTTGAATTTTAACAATACACCTTAATACTTGACCTACCTAAAATAGGTCGACCTATTAATGACGAGTCAATTGGAGCCTAATGTAAAGAATTATGAGCGTGAAAGAATAATTTTTCAATGCATAAAAAATAATCCTAATTTGCATCATAATGGATTATTAAAAATTATTGTGCCAAAATATATGGCAAAAACTACTTTTGAAAAAGCACGTAATTCATTAATTGAAAAAGAAATTCTTTTTGTTGAGAAGAAAGGAAACATGAAATTTTATGTCCCTACACCAAATTATAAACAAAAATCTCAGCAACACTTGGAGCAAAATACAAACAAAACATTTCATGATTTAAAATTAAAAACAAAAAAATTGGCTACTGATTTTCCTCACAAGGATGTTGATGAGAAAATAATGATTGGAACTATGCTTTTGAAGAATTTATTGCAAACTGACAATGGATTTACTATTCTTGATTCTATAAAAAATCCAAAAAAAACATTATATCGTGATGAGCATTTGATGATTCAACAATTAATTTCACAACTTTTTAAAATAATTAAAAATGATGCTGACTATGAGCTGATTTTTCCAACAATTGTTAGTCATCATCAGGTTAGTGTTCCTCAAAATGTCTCAGAAACATAATTTTATCTAGTTTTTATTCGGGTAGTTTCTATGATATTTTGATGGGTTTATTGTATACAAAATTCTATATGGATTTTGATGATGAAGAATGGAATCAAATTTCAAATAATCCTATAGTATTTCAAACTAAAAAAGATAAAGTCTCATTAGAGGTTGAAGATAGTTCTCATAAAACCTACAAATTAATTTTCAAAGATGGTGGTAAACTCAACATGTTTAGAGTCACTGGAAAATTTAGATTAACTTGGGATGATGAGGATCTGTTTAAATTATCAAAATAGGAGTCAATGATATCATGTCTTTGGAGTTTAAAGTTAAAAACATTTTAGATGATTTTGATTCTGTTTCATCTGAAGAATTTTTAGAAATTTTAGATCAAATCATGCTGGACTTTAAGAGTAATTTAACTCTGGAATATCTTAAAGGCAAAGTCAAAAAAATTCTTGAGATTTCAACTGAGTCTGAAAAGAAAAAACAATGTAAATTACTCTTACCCTACTATGATTGGTATTTGCAAGGATTGTAGAATTATTCTGAATATTCTTTGATTTTTTTTAATGCATAATTTATTGGAATTACATCTTTTTTAGCTTCTTCTAAATCTTTCAATAATTTCAGAAAATATTCATCTGATGTATTTTCTGCTTTTTCTATATCTGATTTCCTACATTCCAATGATTTTTCTAAAATTTCTATGTCTTTTTCTAAAAACTCAGATGTAGTCGAACCGATTAAAAATTTTTCAATTTTTTCCTTCGTTTCATCAATCAATGGAATTCTTTTTTTAGCTGTTGATTGTAAAATTGGAGCAAACATTGCAGCTGCTTCTTTTAATTCTGGACTTGCGTGAATTGTTTTCAATCTTTTTTGATAATGAGTTAATGATTTGAGAATTATTTTATACCCGCCTTCATTTTTTATGTAATTCCCACCCATCCAAATTTTAGACATAACTTGTAAAAGTTTTTTACATTATTAGAATTTACTTCTTTATTTATCATTTAATTTTAAAAATTAATTTTATGATGAAACAACTCACATATCGTAATTTTCTTTGATTGGTTGTTGATTTCTATTAATTAAATATAGTAAAACCCCTGCAACCACAACTCCGATTCCAGTCAATCCTACAAATGTGCCCATGTTTTTTATATATTCTAAATTTTTATCATCATCGGGGTTGATTCCATAAAATACTATCAATCCTACAAAAAACATCATTCCACCAATAACTATCGCTAAAATCCCTGTTTTCATGATTTCTTGTGCTTTTTCTAATAATTAAAACATTAAACCTCAATTTTTTCCATTTTCGTGAATTCTTTAATGCTTATATTTACCACTAGAAAATTTCATTTAGTCATGGCTGCAAAAAAGAAAATTGATCTTTTGAAATTGATCCAACAAATTGTTGGTTTGAATTCTAAAATGAGATTTGCAGCAATTATTGACAGTAAGGGGAATATCCGTGAAGGAATTATGAAAAAAGGTCAAACAAGTCTTAACTCTCAAAAAGAAGAAGAGCATTTTTGCAAACAGGTGGCTGAAAGGCGCTCTATGCGAAAAGATTTTGATCGTTCATTAGGTAAAGTTAGATATGTTCATGTAGAAAGAGAAAAAGTTTCTCAGTTAGTAATATACACAAAAAGAAATATTGTATTTTTTACAATGGAGCCTGAAACTCCCATGAGTACAAAAATTAAATTGATTACCAAAATTAAGAAACTCACTGCAGATATTTAATTCAATTATAGTTTTTTTTGAATTCTAAAAATCATGACTTTTCATAAATTTCTTGGAGATTCAAAAATGTTTGAATATGATAAATATTACAGAGAATGTAAGCAACAAAACAAACCTTTCATCAAATCTAAAATTAATCCTGTTCACAAAAATCATTTAGTGACTGCTGATTTGATTACTTGTGATTATATCTTATCTGAGCCTAAACAAATTAAAATTCAAAAATTAATTACTGATGAAATCAATTTTGTAAATTCAAATAACTCTAATTCGTTCAATGATTATAATATTGATGAAGAACTAGTGTGGATTGATGGTGTTTCTTCTGAGCATTTAGATTTCTTGTGTAATAGTTTATTTGATTTAATTTATCAAACTCATGATTAGAATCTGATTAAATTTTTTAAAATTTTGTCAATTATTTGAATTTCTTTTTTCTTGTCTGATATCGCCTCTTGATTCCATTTTTTTAAAAATTCTGACTGCTGGTCCATCTTTTCTAATTCTCCAACGTGCTTGATTAAATACATCTTGTAATCATGCAGCAAATCTAGATGTTTGTTATGCTTATTTTCACTAGGTGTTGTCATTCCATTCCTCCATTTTTACATCTGGAAACAAGTCTCTAATCCTTTTTCTGTCTTTTTCCATTGCATCGATTCTACTATTCAAATGCTCTTTGATTGCTGGTTCATTTTCTTCGTTAATCTCCTTTTTCATATCTGTAATTATTTTAGTCAATGATCTATAGTATATCATGTGATTTTTTTTTGATTCGCTGGATTTGTCTTCAATTTTTTCATCCATAAATTATTGTACTTTATTACAAATAAGTACTTGATCTTTTTGTAAATTTTTTCAAGTCTATATCTTGTTTTTTTCTATCCATTCTATTCCTGAAGGAGTCAACCTAGTTATCCATGGAAAATATTTGTCCCCCTCTTCATCGATTCCTCCTCTTACAAGATTCTCATCAATCAGATATTTTGCATTTTGAAATATTTCGTCATTATCTGCTTCTTTCAATTCTGGGAAATTATATATGTGAAATTTTGGATTTTGAGATTCTCCCTTTGATCTTTTGTAATACTCTGTTAAGATTATTTTAACGATTTTTTCATTAATTTCCATTGTGAATTTGACATCATTTTCTTTACTTAAATTTTGTATATTAAAAAAATAAAACTAGCACATTTTTTCACATTCACATTGTCTATTAACAAACAATTGTTTGAATGATTCAAACCTGGATTGAGAGATTTGTGGTTTGTTTTTGCCCACTATTTTAAATAGTGAAATTCCAGTTTCTGAACTAGTTCCTTTTAATGCCCATGAACCATTTTTCATTAAATGTGGTTGTGGATTTTTCATGGTCACTTTTCTTTTTGCCTTAATGTCGTATGCTATTATTTTTGACATAATCTGAAATTAAAAAATTATTATTACAAACAAAGTGTAAAATTTTTAATAGTTCTTAGCTTAAAAAAAACATTTTTTTCTATATTTTCATTGAATTGTTTTTAAATTATGCGTATTACACTAATATTGTAAATTAATTTCATAAGTATATGAAAATTCTAATAGATGAAATGGATGATGGTTGGGATGAAAAACTCAAAGAATTGGGTTTTGATGCCTACAGTGTTAAAAAATTACGCTCTGAAGGTCACAAATTGAGAACTGACTATTCTGTGATTAATTATGCCAAAGAAAATGACATGATTTTAGTCACTCGTGACACTGAAAGCGGACAAGCATGTGAAGAAAATAACTTACCTTATGTATTATTGGATAACAATTCAATTTTTAAAATAGTTTTAGATAAATTGAAAAATTATTAATTAACATTTTTTGAATTTGTCTGTCCTATTTGTAAATTATTTAGAATGTGATTTAGAAAATCTTCTTCTGGTTGATGCATAATATCATTCATGATCAACTCCCAACTATCTTCAATTTTTCTTTTAATTTGTGAAAACATTTTATCTTTTTTGAATGTTGGGTAGTATGCCAATAACCTCATGATGCTGTCTGTAGATTGTACAATGTGTATTTGATGAATAGTTGTTCTTAATCTTTCATGAAAAGAAAAGTCTTCTTTGCTATTATTTTGTTTGAACATTTTTATTTCTTCAAAAATTGAATTGATTTCTTTATGTAAATTTTTTAATTGCATGTTAACTGATTCTGATAAATTAATTAATTCATATTCTATGTGTGATCTATTGTGTACTGTTTTCTCTATTTCCCCTGTTTCTACTAATGAACTAATTTCTCTATACACTGTTTTTTCATTACCTACTTTTTGAATAACTCTTTTTGCTAATTCTGTACCTCTGATTTTTCCATTTTCATTTAAAATTCTAATAATTTCAATTTTGATAATTTCTGAATTTTTGTCCATGATATTTTTCCATTATCTTTGATATTTCTTTAAAACATCTAATTCTCCGTTTTCAGCAATTTCACTGATTAATCCTTCCAGAATTTCAATTCCTTTTTTAATTGGTTCTTTTTGATTGACCTTATTTTCTAATTTTTGTTTCAATACCATTCTTTCGTTATTTACAAAACTCAATAAGCTGACTTTTTCTCCCATGTTCAAATCAGTAAAAAAATCTACATATTCTTTCGTTGAATTTATTGCCATTTTCTAATTTTTGAATTCTCTAGTATTTGTTCCAATCTTTGCTGCTCAATTTTGACTATCATTTTTGTACCTAAATTATGAATTTCTAATATTAAAATCTGATTTTTAAAAATATGTAAAAATTTGATTTAAAATGATTTTTTATAGTATGATTTTTTTTAACCCTTAAAATTAATTTTACAACTTCCATCTTCATTTTGTAATTTTCTTGCCATGATATACGGTGTGATTATTAGAATTGGAATGGATAATGCAATAAACAATGTCTGTAACTGTGTTAATAACACTGATAATCCAATACCGCTTGCTGTTCCAAGAAATATTGAGATAAAAGTTCCTGCACATGTAGGACACGCAATAAATAATCCTGTTGCTGCACCTATACTGCTCATTCCCTTACCCTTTTTAGAAATTGTGTATGCATTAATTGCAATTGATGCATTTAATGCAACTAAATATGAAACTATGATCTGCAATGTTAAATTTATTGGAATTATTTGTAATCCCACATGCTCTGTAACGTATATGATAATTTTTGGCATATATCCTGGGCCATCACAACATGGTGCAATAAACCCTGATGGAATTGTTGCTCCATAATGTGTTACAAAATTTATCTCTGGTTGATACACCAATGTTCCAGAAACTAGTGAAAAAAATATCCCATACAAAATAAAAATACTGATGAAAATTTTGCGTGATTTTGAATTGTATGTGGTGATTGCAATTATTGTTAGTATGTCTTTACCTTTATTTTCCACTTTACTTTTATGATACTTATACATTCCAAAAGCAATTCCTCCAAAAGATATGATTATCGTAATGTAAAATCCTAAAGCAATTCTTTGAATCGATTCTAAGGCACTGGGTGTAAATACTTCGGGGTTTTGATATCTGCCGTATAATAGAAATAAAATTGTAATTGAAATAAATCCTAA
>DASCQR010000126.1:0-3261 GCA_036013185.1 Candidatus Nitrosopumilus sp.
CTCAATATTATTTGCAATAAAAAATGTATCCTCAGATGGAGGATATTCATCATTTTTTAATAATTTGTTTTGCAAGATTAATTATTTCATCTCCTGAAAGATCGTCAACACGTTTCTCTATTGTACTTTGTTTATTGAATTGTTTTAAAATATTTTTAATGGTTTTTCTTCTATAAGAAAAAATATCATTTATTGTTAAAATTAGTTTTTTATCCATTGAATTTTTTTTAGAAATCTTCAAAATTACTGAATCAACTTTTGGAGGTGGTGAAAAATTATTTTTCTTAACATCAGATATTTTTTTTATATTAAATGCATGAGTTGCGATAATACTAATTGCTCTCCTATTTTTTGATTTTGCGATGAGTTTTTCAGCAAATTCTCTCTGAACCATTATTACTCCATGCGAAAAAGATGTTTGTGCCAACCATTCAATTGCATCTTTACTCTTTGAATATGGAAGATTAGAAACAAAAATCGAAAATTCATCTTTTTTCTTAAATCCATCTCCAGATTTTAAGATCAAGTTATCAATTCCTGAAAATTTAGATTTTGCTTTTTTAATCAAATTTTCATCAGCGTCAATGGATATTACTTTTTGAGCATTTACACATAACAAAGGAGTCAAGATTCCCAATCCAGTTCCAATCTCAAAAACAACATCTTTTTTTGAAATTTTAGATTCTGTAACAATAAATTCTGCAATAGATTTTGAATTAAGAAAATGTTGTCCCAATAATTTACGTTTTATCATCTCTTAACAAAGAGATTCATTCTACTCTCACCAGAAATTTCATCTAAAATTCGTTCAGAAATATGTTTAACTGGATCTTTAAATCCAACTCTTTCTTGTAAATCTAAGTAACTTTCAAATTTTTGTTTTTCACGTTCTTCCAACATTGTTTTCATGTATGTTTTTCCAATTCCAGGGATTAATTCCAATGCATGAATTCTTGGAGTTAGTGGTTGTGCATTATTAAGATATTCTACAAATCTTATTTCATTAGTCGTTACAATTTTTTCTACAACAGTAGATAATTCACTCTGAGCAGATGATGAAATTTTACTATATTCCATTTTACCTAATACGGATGAAATTTTAGTTCGTCCATCTTTTCCAATGTAAATTTTCTCTCCAACTTCAAAAGTAGAATTTGATACACCAAGTACTTCTAAAATTGTAAGACGTTCTTCACCAATAGCAGTGATAATTATTCCTTCCCTTCCACGAACAGTTGTTGATTTTCCTCTTGGATTAAAATCTAAAACATATGCATATTCTTCATATTTTCTAGGAGGGGATTGTGCCCGATACAAAATTTGTTGCTCCGGAAAAATTAAGAATGCTCCTTGATTATCTTAAGCATTTTTTCCAGGGTTTCAGCAAGAATTAATTTTTTCCAACCGAATGTAAATGAACGTAACTCAGCCATACTGGATGGTCTGATATTAACGATTTCAACAGCTTCATCTTCTGTTAATTCACAATCTTTGATAAGCTTCTTTTTCATGTCTTTTGCATTTTTAGAATCCATAGTTACAAATTTTGAAACATAATCATATGTCCAACGTTGTATTTGATCCATTTCTTCTACATCTACTTTTCCTAAAATTTCTTTTACTTCAGAAAGAGAAATTGCTTGTTTTTTTTGTACTTCTTCCATAATTATACACCGAATGGTTTTATATGATCCAATCTAGTGATTAAGGTTTTTGGTTTATTTCCCAATTTCACACTTAGTGTAATAGCACGTCTACCTACATTTGTAATAACACCTACTTTTCCGTGATATCTTCTATGTGGTAATCCCTTATGCTGTCTTGGATCAATGATGACAAGTGCTTGTTGGCCTTCTTGATATTCACGTAACAAAAACGATACTCCTCTAGGAGACTTTTTTGTCATTACAGATCTAGATTTATGCTTAAACCCATGTGAACGACCATGTGACTTCTTAGTTGCCATGAGTCTAAAACCTTGGAAAGCCCTATTTTAACACTTAGGACATATTTTTAGAAAATTATCCAACAACGTCGGTTCTCAGTTGTCCACATGCAGCAGATATCTCAGAACCTTTTTCAATTCGAATTGTACAATTAACACCTGCCTTTGACAAAATTTTTTCAAACTCATGAACCCGATTATTTGAAGGCCTCCTAAAATCACCAGCAGTAGGATTAATTGGGATTAAATTCACATGAGATCCGTTTCCATGTAATAATTTTGCTAAATTATGTGCAATTTCTGGAGAATCATTAACTCCATCCATTAAAACATATTCGAAAGTTACACGTCTACCCGTTTTTTTAAAATAGTTGTAACCAGATTCAATAATTTCTTGGACTGAATTCAAAGTAGCAGTTGGAACTAATTTTTTTCGTAATTCATTTGTAGGTGCATGTAAAGATATTGCCAATCCAATTTGTAAATTTTCTTCAGATAATTTTTCAATTCCAGATTTAATTCCAATTGTTGAGATAGTTATGTGACGTTGACCCAAACCAAATCCACGAGGATGTGTTAAAATTTTTACAGCTCTAATCATTTCATCATAATTTGCCATTGGTTCACCCATCCCCATAAAAACTAAATTTGTTACATGTTCTCCTCTTTGTCTTAAAATTTCTTCAAAATGAATAACTTGAGAAATAATATGTTCTGCCTTCAAATTAGTTTCAAAACCCATTTGTCCTGTTGCACAAAAAACACACCCCATAGCACATCCAATTTGTGTGGAAACACAAATAGTGGATCTTGGGTGACCACCAATTTTTGTTGGTTCATATTGCATTAAAACAGTTTCAACAGATTTTTCATTTGTTAAATTAAGTAGTAATTTTGTAGTATTGCCATCTTCACTAACAACCCTATGCATTTCTTTTGCAGAACCTATTGTATAACCAGCATCATTTAATTCTTCAATCAATTTTTTTGGCAATTGTTTAATATCTGAAATTTTTTTTGGAAATTTATAATACAAAGGAAGTAAAATCTGATCTGATCTATAACGAGGATAACCCATATCAATAACTAATTTTTCCATTTCTTCAGGAAGAAATCGATAAAGATCTACCATGATATAATATCACATTGTCAGATAATATTAGAATTTAATGAATAATTAAAAAATAAAATAAGAAAAAGAGAAGAAAAAATCTTCTAGTGACTAAAAGTCATCAGATGTGATATCTGCACCATGATCTTCAACTACATCTACTTCAGGTTCTACAGTAGCCTCTACTTCAGGTTCTACAGTAGCC
>DASCQR010000127.1:0-16718 GCA_036013185.1 Candidatus Nitrosopumilus sp.
TCAATTCTGAATCAGCTTCTGGCATGAATCTTCCGAGCGATGACTTCAATCCCTTCATTGTAGACATAGCTGGTCCAATTGCTACCATAGCATCACCAAGATCATGAATAGTTGTCAGTCTTAGTTGAACTTGTTCTAAAGACATTCTTGCGTTGCCGAGCATCTTTGTAACTTTACGAATTTCTGCTAATTCGTTAGACAAAACTCTACTTGTGCTAGTATCATGTTGCTGCATTGCAGTCACGACTCTTTGAAAGAGTTGCGCATCTCTTTCTTGCAGTTTACCTAACATTGAGTCCATTTTTGAAATTTGGACTTGTAGTTTGTTAACTGCTGTTTGAATACGTGGTTTTAATGCACCTTGAGGTTTTACTGCATCGCGTAGTTTGCCAGTTACACTTTGGGTCTCTTGTCGAGCCCATGTACTGTCGAAGTTTGGCATGATGATGAGTTTAGAAATTTAGTCTTAATCGACAGTGTAAATTTAGATCAGTTTTTGAGTAAATTTAGCTAACAAACTAATGGATGATTTATCCAAACAGTTTGTTGGTAAAAATTGCTGTTTTTGATTCAGGATTAGGCTCACTTTCAATAATCAAAGAGATTCAAAAAATTATGAAAGCAGATATCATATATTTTGCAGATCAAAAAAATTATCCATACGGAACAAAGTCTCAGGCTCAAATAGGCTCAATTATTAAAAAAACAATCAATATGTTAGAAGAAAAATTTACGCCTGACATTATTGTTGTTGCATCAAATACACCTAGTCTAATGTTAAATTTACGAACAGAGAAAGTTATGGATGTCAAACCTCCTTTAAAATTAGCACAGAAAAAATCAAAATCCAAAAAAATAGGAATACTTGCAACAAAATCATCTATTAACAGCAAAGGACTTGTAAATTATGTAAAAGAAAATAATATTCCAAAATCATATGAAATTTTTAAAATTAATGGAACAAATCTTGTAGATTTAGTCGAATCAGGAAAATTTCTTAATAACAAAAATTATTGTAAAAAAATAATCAAAAAAAGTTTAAACGAATACATATCTGTAAAAAAAATTGATACGATAACATTATCAAGTACACATTTATTATTTTTAAAAAAATTATTACAAAAAGAATTCCCAGAAGTACAATTTGTTGATCCAGGAAATATGGTTGCAAAAAAAATTTTTTTAAAAATTAAAAATAAAACACCAAAAAGAAATTCTTTAAAAATTTTCACATCAGGAAATACAATTAATTTTAAAAACAAATTAAATAAAATAGGTATTAAAAATAAAATAAATTATTTGTCTACTTAGTTTTAGCTTTTCTAAAACCGTGAGTAAATTTTTTATCATAAAGTTTTGAATATTCGTATGATTTGGGTTTTATTACATTACCAATAATTACAATAGCAGTCATTGTAATTTTTTCAGCTTTAACTTTACTTGCAATATCTACAAGTGTTCCAATAATTATTTTTTGATCTTTTCTACTTGCTCTATAAACAACTGCAACTGGTGTAGTTTTTTTGTATCCACCTTCAATTGCCTCTTTTGAAATTTTATTTAACAAATGCACACTAAGATAAAAAATCAAGGTTGACTGATGTTTTGCAAGTTCAGAAATTTGTTCTCTTTTAGGAACTTTTGTTCTTGCTTCTGCTCTTGTAATTATCATTGTTTGAGTTACTCCAGGCAATGTCAATTGAGTTCCAAGTGCTGCAGCTGAGGCTAAAAATGATGTAACACCAGGCACGACAGTAGATATAATACCTTTTTTTTCTAAATTATCGATCTGCTCTCTAATTGCACCATAAATTGCGGGATCACCATCATGAAGTCTGACAACTAATTTGTCTCTTTTTGCATTCTTGAATAATAAATCAAAAATTTCTTCTCTAACTAATTTTGCAGCATTGTAGAGTTTTCCCTTTTTACATAATTTCAAAATTGGTTCTGGAATTAACGAACCAGAATAAACTACAACATCAGCTTTTTGAATTAATTTTTTTGCTTTTACTGTAATTAGTTCAGGATCACCAGGACCACAACCAACAAAAAATACGTTAGACACGTTTTACCACCAAAATTGAAAAATATTTTGTAGTTAAAGTGTCATTATTTACTTCGCCCAATTTCATAGTTCTTACAATTTCATTTTCTGTTCCTAAATCTTGTCCAATTGCAAAAAGTGAATCATTAGGAAAACCAGATTCTTTTAAAACATCAATTACTTGATCAAAATATCTACCATCCTTTAGAAATATCATTGATTCTGAATGTTTTGCAATTTCTTTTACACTTGATAAATCATAACAAGATGGAATGATTGCAACTTTTTCAGCTCCTTCTGCAACACTAACACCGACTTTTGATGCAAATGAAAATATTGATACAATTCCTGGAATTACACTGATATTCATATCAGGGTACTTTTCTTTCAAATCCCTGTGCATGTAAATCCATGTACTATACAGATATGGATCACCAACTGTAAGATAAACAACATTTTTTCCTTTCAAAACAGTTTCAGCCATAATTTTGGCATTTCTTTTCCATGATTCTTCTAGAATATCTTTATCTTTAGTCATAGGAAAAATCAATTTAATAATTTCTTGATTTTTGGATTTATCTATAATTGATGAAACAACAGATAATGCAATACTAGGTCGTTTTTCATTTGAAGCTGGACACATGATAATATCTGCATTTTGAATTGCCTTTACTGCTTTGACGGTTAAGAGTTCTACATCTCCAGGACCCACACCAATTCCAATTAATCCAGGCATGATTTTGTTGCTTTTTCCCCAATTAAAAGTCTAGATTATACTTTTGTAGCAGATATTATAGTTACTGGATTTCTAGCTAACATCATAGTACCTGTAGTTGTTTTTCTACTCTTTGAAATAGTAACTTGAGTAATATCAATAGAATCAAATTTCATTTTCTCAAGAATTTGTAATACTGAGTAAAGTGTTTCAATTAATATTATTCCAATAACAATCCTACCGCCAGATTTTAGTTTATTCTCAGAAAGTTTGACTATTTCTGCAGTATCACCGCCTGTTCCACCAATAAAAATTACATTTGCAGATTCAAGTTCACAAATTTTTTCTTTTGCATTACCAAAAATTACAGTGACATTTGAAAGATTGAATTTATTTAAATTCTTTTTAGTTAATT
This sequence comes from Candidatus Nitrosopumilus sp., assembly GCA_036013185.1. Classification (GTDB taxonomy): domain Archaea; phylum Thermoproteota; class Nitrososphaeria; order Nitrososphaerales; family Nitrosopumilaceae; genus Nitrosopumilus. The sequence goes on from DASCQR010000127.1 coordinate 3,178, forward strand.
CTACAGCGTTTTCATCATAATCTATTGCTAAAACTTTTCCATTTGATTCAATCTGAAATGCAGCTTCAACAGAAATTGAACCGCTACCACAACCAATATCATAAACAATTTGACCAGGCTTTAATCTTGCTTTACTAAGTTGTATTGTTCTTACTTCCTCTTTAGTAATTGGAACTTTTTCAGCACGTTCAAAATATTCGTCAGGTATTCCAGGTGTTTTATAATTCCACATTAATAATCTCCTATGTTTTAAAATTTTATTATAAATTAATTCCTGTAGAAATCTCTCCAAGATGTGTTAATGTATAACTAACTATCCATGTAAACAAATACAAAAATACATAACTTCCAATACCTTGTGTAACAATTTTCTTTCTATCTGATGATGGTAATTGCATTTTCATTCCCTTAGCTACTATTATTGAACCAAAAAATACTATTATCATAAATCCAATAGATGCCCATCTTCTTTCTTCTCCCTCAATTTCTTCAAAAATAAAAGTAGTTGCAACACCTGCAATAACTCCTAAAGCTATACGCATCCAAAATAATTTAGATAATTTTTTATCTTTTTCACTTTTTTCTGCAGCACTAATTGATGGATCTTTAGATGGTCCTTTAGAATTATCTGCTGCAGATTCAGATTTTTCTATTTCAGGGACGTCAATATTTTCGTTAATTTTAGGTTTAGAATCATCAGATCCTGGTGTAGGTGCTGATTTTTTCTTTTTAAATTTGGCCAAAGTAAATTTCTAGCGTAAATCAAGCATACCATGTTTAATATCTTTGGTAGAAATTTGAGCATAGTATAGGAAGGGTATAATTTTAGACATTAAATACAATAATTATGGCTTTAGCAGGAATTGAATTAAGATATTTAGTAAATCAAATTTCAGAACAGGTTCAAGGATACTATATCAGTAACATTTATGGAATTACAAAAGATAGTATTCTATTCAAACTTCATCATACTGAGAAAAGTGATCTCTTTATGATGATTTCAACATCAGGAGTGTGGTTAACTAAAGTAAAAATTGATCAAATGGAACCTAACAGACTACTAAAGAGATTAAGAAGTGATTTACTTCGATTAAAATTAAAAAAAATTGAACAAATAGGTGCAGAAAGAATTGCATATTTTATATTTGAAGGGTTTGGAAAAGAATTCATTTTAGTTGGAGAATTTTTTGGAGATGGAAATATTATACTTTGTAATAATGATATGAAAATTTTAGCATTACAACATTCGATAGAAGTAAGACACAGAAAACTTAGTGTAGGATTAGAATATGTACAGCCGCCAGAAAACAATTTAGATATTTTTAATTTATTAAAATCAAATTTTGATGATTTAAAAACAACAGATTTAATTTCTGCAAAATGGTTTGGAAGAACTTTAGGTTTACCAAAAAAATATGTTGAATCCATTTTTGAAATAACAGATATAGATCCTAAAAAAATTGGAAATTTGTTAACAGAAGAAGAAATAATTAAAATTTATGAAACAACAACAAAAATCGTTTCAGATGTTATTACAGGAAATCATGAACCAATTATTATTGAAAATGAGAAAACTGAAGTACTTCCAGTAAAATTGGGTAAATTAGAAGGAAACATTACAGATGTTAAGAGTTTCATTGAAGGGTTAGACTCAGTATTTACAAAAAATATAGTTGATAAAGGAAAATCAATTCAAACTAGCGGATCAGACAAAAAAATTAAAGATTTAGAAACTCAAATATCTGAACAAGAAAAAGCAATTCAAACAGTTAAAGAAAAATCAAAAAATATTACAAATGTTGCAAATTCACTTTATGAAATAATTTCAAAAGGAATAATTTCGATAAAAGACATTTCTGCACAAGAAATTCTAGCAACTAATAATGCAAAATTAATTTCTGAAAAAGGAATAACAATGATTATCATAGAAGATGAAAAAATAAAAATTGATACAAATTCTCCACTACAATCAATTGCATCTATTTTGTTTAATCAAGCAAAAAAACAATCAGGTGCCATTAATTCAATTCAAGCAATTAAAGAAAAAACAGAAAAAAAATTAAAGAAATTTCAAAATCAAACAGAAGCTGAAAGAAATTTAGAAGTTGTTTCAGAAATTAGGAAGAAAAATTGGTTTGAAAGATATAGATGGTTTATGACTACTGATGGATTTCTTACAATTGGTGGTAGAGATGCAGCATCGAATTCAGCTGTAATTAGGAAACATTTGGATAAAAATGACAAGGTATTTCACGGTGACATTTTTGGTTCCCCATTTTTTATTTTAAAAGATGCAGAAAATGTACCAGATACAACAATGAATGAAATTGCACATGCAACTGTTTGTTTCAGTAGAGCATGGAGAGAAGCATTGTATGGAGTTAGTGCCTATTGGGTTCTTCCAGACCAAGTAAAAAAATCTGCGCCTAGTGGAGAATTTCTTCCTAAAGGCTCATTTACAATAGAAGGACAACGAAATTTTATCAAATCAGAGACTCTAAAATTAGCTGTTGGAATAATACAACTTGAAGACAATGATCACGTCTTAACATGTGGACCTCCAGAAGCAATTAAAAAAAATTCTATTTGTTATGCAATAATTGAACCAAATGGATTAGAAATGGCAGAATGTGCAAAAAAAATTAGAATTGAATTTTTAAAGATTTTTGAAGATATTACAAGAAAAATTAACATTGATGAATTTGTTCGTGCATTACCTGCAGGAAAAAGTCAAATTAAAGAAATTAAGTTAGGGGATTTAGAAAAAGGAAATGTTATTGATAATGAATTGGAGTAGTTGAATCAGTATCAAGTAATATTTTCATTCCAGTTTTAATGGATTCAAATTCTTCATTACTAATAGTAATTAATGGAATATTAGCTAAGGCACATCCAGTAGCTACTGTAAGATCTGCTTTTTTACAAATCATTGCAAGTGGTGATGTTTTATTTGATTTTATTGAATAGATAGTATATGCACCTACACTACTACCAATGCCAGATGGAAATACTAAAATTGAATCTTTAATTGATTTTTCAAAAAGTGAATGAGCCTTATCGCTAATAATCCCAGTTTTTTTATCAACTGTTCCTAAAAAATTAATTGGATCATTTGATTTTAAAATAATTCCTTCAACTTTTCCTGAAACTAAAATTTTATTCATCGTGTTTCATCTTCAACAATTTCTTTTAATGATTTTAAATTAACACCAACACCATTAGAATTTTTAAGATAAAATGCCCCTTTGATACTATTAGTAGTAACAGCATCAACATCATCTTTACAAATCAATGGAGTTAGACATGTACAACAATCAGAAAGAATTTCACATCCAGCACGTTCAAGTTCAGTTATGTAACCAATTTTTTGTGCCTGTTCTTTTACAGTTCTAGGTAAGAAAACCATGCATCTTTTTTGAAAAGAACGACCTTTTAGCTTAGCAGTGAGATCAGAAATTTCATTCAAACCTAATTGAGGACTTCCTAGTGTAATCAAATCACCTTTTTCAGCAGTATTAAGCTCATCATGAACATTTTGCATTTCTTTTTCATCAAAATCAATTTTTTCAGTATTAGGATCTCCGTCACCAAAATTAAATTTAGCACAAGTTCCAGATGTTCCCATTCCTCCACACATTGCTTTACATTGTCTTTGATCCATTTCTCCAAGACCAGAAATATTTACAGAAGTATCACCTATTTTTCCAGCGTAAAATCCTAACATCCCATATGTTAATTCATTTGGATTTTTAACTTTCATTTGAATTGTAATATTTGGTGTATCTTCTTTACGTAATGAGGAGTAAGGACTTTTACCAACAATTGCACTCGCCAATGCACTAAATGCACTTTCTTTGTTTGTTTTTAAATTATCATAAGAATTTGCATGAATTGCAGCATTACTTTCTGCAAATGCAACTTGTGTTCCATTTTTTGGAATGTCAAAAATCTCATATGGAATACAAGAAAAGGATGGAATGACTCCCATTGTTTCATATGAATTTCTAATGGATAATTGTTTAGAAATAAAATTTTCATCTAATTTGTAATTAGACACATTATCAATATCAAATCCCATTGGATTCAAAGTTGTTTTGACTGTAACACGAGCATCTTTACTAATAGTAGATAGAAATTCTTCACCAGCATCACCAATTGTATTATAATTTACACCAGAAAGATGAGCCCATTCTATAGGAATTAATTTTTCAGCATCAGTTGCTTCTCCAGTCGCAACTAAAATTCTATATGCCATTTGCATAGTTTCACCTTGTTCACCTTTAAGTGCAGATTCTTCCTCTCTAGTTAATTCCAATGGTAAATTATTATTATTACAGTTATAATACTTGTGCGTAGATTTCAATTGAAAATGAAGAAAATACTAACGGGTATGACAAATACCATGAATTCTGTAAAACCACCAAGAATTACTGCATTAAGAGATTTACATGATGCAGAGACAGGCCCATTTAGTATTTTAATTGGAACCATTCTTTCTGCAAGAACCAAAGATGAAACAACAACAAAAGCTGTAAAGTTATTATTTAAAAAATACAAAAACCCAAAAGAACTTGCAAATGCAAAAATTAAAGATGTAGAAAAAATAATTAAATCAATTGGGTTTTTTCATGTAAAATCTAAGAGAATTATAGAAGTTTCAAAAATAATTCATAAAAAGTATAAAGATAAAGTTCCTGAAGATCTTGATACATTAGTCCAATTGCCAGGTGTTGGAAGGAAAACTGCTAATTGTGTTTTAGTATATGCATTTGAAAAACCAGCTATTCCAGTAGATATTCATGTCCATAGAATTTCAAACAGATTAGGTTTAGTTGATACAAAAAATCCTGAGGATACAGAACAAGAATTGATGAAAAAAATAAATAAAAAATTTTGGATAGATATTAACGATACATTTGTAATGTATGGCCAAAATATTTGTAAACCAATTTCACCTATGTGTAATGTATGCAAAATTAAAAAAAGTTGTAAATTTTATAAAACTAATTACGCTTCTTTGTAAAATATAAAGTTCCTACTATTATTCCAATTCCTGCTGCAACATAAAATGGGAAAAATGCAAACATATTCTTTCCAGGATCACCTGACAAAATTTCTACAATCATAATACCAGAATTTATTGCAGGGGGATCAGTACTTCCTTCCATTCCATGAACTGAATATGATTCGATTTCAAATTTCCCGATATCTAAATTCGTTACGACTATTCTTGCTCCATTGTTTACAGTTAATCCAGCTCTATCAGTAAAAGATACAATAGATTTTGCTTGAGGATACCATCCCCTGTCTAAATCTCTATGAACAACAATGTATCCCTCATCAGGGGTTTGAACTGCTACCCAAAATTTATTGTCAGGTTGTGGACCCATACCAACTTCAATGAATTCATTATTATCCTCTTTATCGTATATTCTAAAAATCGCATTACCATTTGGATTTGCATAAAGTAAATTATTATCAATAGTTACTTGCCAACTAATGCCATGACTGTTTTCTAGTGGAATTATAGAAGTATTACGTAAAACAGTATTGAATTGTTCAGCAGGAATTTCTATAGTTTCTATTAATAAAGATGGATTTGTCTGTTCTTGAGCAAATACAGGAACAATTAGAAATCCAAGAGAAAAGATTATTGGAATTAGATACTTCATGAGCTAATGTGAATTTGTTTGAATAAATATCTAATCAACAAAAGGTTTTGGATGCTCTAAAATTACTTGCGCTACCTCTGGTCTTAAGATAAATTCAGATGGTGCTTTTCCATTTTGAATCATTTCACGAAGTGCAGTTCCACTAATTTGCTCTTTTACATCATTATCATGAGGGCATGCTTTTGGAGTTGTGTATGTTAAGCATTTCTTACAGTAGAAGAACGGTGGGAAAAATACTGGAGAAATTTCTAATTCTGGATAATCATTAAAGATTTTTTGTGCAGCCATTGGATCATAGAATTTGCCAACTCCTGCATGATCACGACCTATAATGATATGAGTACAACCATAGTTTTGTCTCATAATTGCATGATGAATTGCTTCTTTTGGACCAGCGTATTTCATTTGTGTATGTAATGTTCCAAGTTTACATCGATTTTCAGGATAGTATAATTTTATCATAGTTTCGTAGCATTTTACAATTACTTCGTCTACAAAATCACCAGATTTTTTCTTGCCAATTACAGGATTTACAAATACGCCATCACGAGTTGTAATAGATGTTTTTTGTAGCATTTCATGTGCTACATGTGGTGGATTTCTTGTTTGAAAAGCACAAATTGTTTTCCAACCAGCTTTTGCAAAAGATTCTCGAGTTTGAGTTGGTGTTAATCTATTATTTCTAATTTCAGTATCATTTGGTCTTTGAATAAAATCAATTTTTCCGCCTACTAAGAAATTTTTCATTGACATTGTATATGCAACGCCAGGATGTGATGAATCAGTAGTTCCATACACTCCTTTTGCAGTTTTTTCTTTATCAAAAGTAAATGTTTCATCTACATGTAATACTGCAATTCCAATACCATCTGGATTTTTTAACAAAACATCCTTGACTTCTTTCATTTTAGTAGCAGTTTCTTCATCTACATCAAGTACAATTGGTATAGTCCATGCTAGATCATTAACTAATCTTCCACGAGATACAACACTTTCAAAATCTTTTTGACCCAAAAATCCTTCTAAAGGGCTAAAAATTCCATCAGCAATATTCTCTACATCATTTGCTAAATCTTCAGTAATAGTAATTGAAAATAGTCCAGTAGAATCTATTTTATTAACTCTATTTACTAAAATTCCACCATGTGCTTTAATTGAATTATTTTCTGACATATCAATCCTCTATTTATGGTCTATATGAAGGCCACACTCTTTGTTACCATCTTGTTCCCACCACCATCTACCTGCACGAAGATCCTCCCCAGGTTTAATTGCTCGAGTACAAGGTTCACATCCAATACTGGTAAAACCTTTGTCAAGAAGACTATTGTAAGGTAAATTATTTTTTTTGATATATTCTTGAATTTGATCCCAAGTCCAATCAATTATTGGATTAATTTTTAAAATTCCACCATGACCGTGATCTAATTGAAAAATAGTTACATTCTCACGATTTTTTGTTTGATCACGCCTTAATCCTGTAATCCAACCATCTAAAGTATTTAGCATTTTATTCATTGGATGTACTTTACGAATTTCACAACAGAGTTTTCTGTTTTCTACACTTTCATAGAAAAGATCTAGTCCTTTTTCTTTTACCATTTTTTCAACTTCTTTTGTATCAGGTAATAAAATTTCAATTGAAATATTATATTTTTTTTCAACAATTTCTATTATATCATAAGTCTCTTGTGGAAGTCTTCCAGTACCAAGAGTAAAAAATCGAAAATTAGGATTAATTTTTAACATAATATCCATTACGACTGCATCTTCTGCACCAAAACTTGAAGCTTTAGCAACCTTAGGGTGTAAATTATCTGACACCCATTGTAAAGCTTCTTCAGTAGTTTTAATTGTAGAATTAAGATTATCGACTTGTTCCTGTGTAAATGTTGTCACATTTTAATATAAAATATTTCTTTTATATTAATTATCCAAAAATTTATGCTAAATTATAAACAAGTAAAATTCAATCTAGAAAGGATGAATGAAATATCATATGTCGTAGTTTTTCCAAATATATTTTCGAAAAAAAAAATTCCACAATTAATTAAAAATATTAAAAAAATTTTAAAAATAAAAAATCAAAAATTTAATTCAGTAAAACGTGATGGAGACGTTATTTTGGTTGATGCAAATGATCCTGTATTTGCATCATCAGCAATCAATTTACTTTTTGGAATAGAAAAAATTGCTATTGCAAGACAAGTAAAAAATAATTTTCAAAATATTATTTCAGAAATTACAATAATTGGAGGTAATTTATTATTAAAAGGAGAAAAATTTTTGGTTAAAGTAGAGGGTATATCAAAAGGATTTCTTGTTAAAGATATAGAAATAGCTGCAACGTCTAACATAATAGAAAAAAAATCTAATTTAGGTATACATCCTGGAACAGATGAGAAATTTGATAAAAAACTTTACACATATTTAACAAAAAATAATGCATACATTTGTATTTTTTTGGATCCTGGAAATAATGGAATTCCGTACAAAAGTCATAATGAACAAACAATTTGTGCAATTTATGATGAGATTTCTGCAGTATCTTGTTATGAAACAATCAAGCAAGGCTATGATACAAAAATCATTATTTGTTATAGACAAAAATCTGAATTAATGAATTTAGTTAAAATGATCAATCGAATAATTCCTAGATTAGTACAAGAAAAGATCAATTTAGAAATTTATAATTTAAAAATTAAACCAGTTGGAATTAAAAATTATTTGATTTATATAAATTCGATAATAGAAATCATGTTAAATCATTCAAACAAAAGAATATCTTTAGCTTTATCGCCGTTGATATTTCCTACAAATTTTATTGATAGTTCATTAAATCATATTTTTTCTAAAAACAGAATCCCAATAATTCCATTGACAGGTATAGATAATGAACTATTTTCAGAAGCCAAAGAAATAGGATTAGAACGTAGTATTAAAAAAATTGAAAAAATGATTAATATTAATTCGAATGACATTCCATCGTTTTCTAAAAAAAGTGTAGAAAATGCTCTTAAAACAAAAAAAGAGATTTTTGTTAAACTAGGAGTAAATAATGTTCATGAAATTTTAGACTCGTTAAATGAAGATCATTGAAAATTTAAACTCCATATTTAATTAGAAATTGTGCATAAAATAGGGGAATTCATCTATCCGTGGGGAAGTGGTCATTACTCTAGAATGATGAGATTAAATGATGCATTATCTGCTCAAATAAAGGATGAATTAGATGTTCATTTTTCAAGTAAAGACCATGTTTATGAAAAATTATTAAAAAAATTTCCGGATAAAAAAGAAAAAATTCATGAAATTTTGATGCCAACTCCTATTGATGGGAAATTTGGACCAAGTGTTCCAAAATCATTAATGAATATTTTATTACCAATTTCAAACAATCCCCCATTAATTAGACAAATAATTAATTATTTGAGAGAAGAAAGAAAACTCTACAATAGAGAAAAATTTGATCTAGTGATCAATGATGGAGATATGGGATCAAATATTTTAGCAAATAATAGAAATATTCCAAGTTTGTTTGTTACAAATCAATTTAGACCAAAATTATATAATTCAAGATCATATCTTTATCCATCATTAATTTTTATAGCAAAGCAAATTAACAAAGCAACAAAAATTCTTGTTGCAGATTCTGCTCCGCCATATACTATGTGTGAATATAATCTAAATTTCATTAAAGAAGCTGAACATAAGATAGTTTATGTTGGTCATTTTACAAATGGTGAAAAAATTAAAAATGAAATTAAAACGGATTTAGAAAAATTAATTGAGGATAATGATTTTGGATATTGGATGAGAACAGGAAATAAATCTACAAATGATGGAACAGGTCAAAGATATGAAGAAGTATTTCATGAGAATAAAATGAAAAATGAAAAGAGAATTATTTCACATGCAAGAAATGAGCCAAATATTGATTCAGTTTTAGGAAAAGATGGTAAAAAATATTCAATTTCAGATGCATTTGAAAAAAAAATAGATTGGATTCAAATAGATATTGGATTTCTTTCAGAACAAGAAAAAAATACTGTTTTAAATTTATGTGGATATGCTGTTGTAAATGGTTCACATACTGTAATGGGTGAAATTATGGGAGGAAAATCAAAACCAATTATTGGAATTCCCATATATGACGAACATACTAATAATATTAGATGGGCCCAGGAAAAAAATCTCGGGGTCTTAGCCATTAAAACCAAACATGTGATAAGTGCAATTTCAAAAATTAAAGAAAATTACAGTGATTTTGAAGATAATTTGAAGGATTTTTCAAAGAATTTTGTTCCTAATGGAGCTGAAAATTCAGCAAAAATTGCGTCTGATATACTTGAAGAAAAGAGATAATAGATTATTTTTAGAAATTTTTCTCATCTGGCACGCGGGATTTCGATGGGCGAACGGACCGCAAGGGATGATGAAAAAATCCGCGTGTCAGATAAATATCGATCAATTTAGTACGTGCGAACGCTTTTATGGAAAAAATTATTGCGAATTTCATTGGTTGTTTGTCCTGAATGTACAGCAAGAGCAAAAAAGAAAATTCTAACTAAATATGAAGAAGAAGTAGCTGAAGAAGATAGAGATAGACAAGATCTTTACAAATTATACGATGAAGTTGAAATTCCAATGGAAATGGATAAAAATACAAAGAATTTCATTTGTAAAAAATGTGGATTGTATGCATCAAGAGAACAGATATCAGATATCAGATACAAATTAAATCAAAAAGAACGTACACGTGATGACAAAAGTGATGATTATCTTGAATGGTGGAATAAAAGTAAAAAAGATAAAAATCTAGATAATTAGTGGTTATTTAACATGGCAAAAAAGAAAGATGATATTCCTGATTGGGTTGATGATGAAATTAAAAATGTTAAATTTAAAAAACCTGAAGAATTAAAAATTTCAGGATATGTTTTAGAGATTTATCGTGAAGATAATAAAATTGATGTACAGTTGTATGATGCTTTAGAAGATGGAAGACAAATTGTTACAATGGACATATCTAAAAAAATTAAAGTTGATGAATTAGAAAAAGGTGTGGTTTATGAATTTACTTTTGATCAACATAAAGCTCCATTAAGCAAAAAAGTTTCAGAATATTTAGAAAAGGAAAAGGAAATTGAAATGAATGCAATTTATCAATTTGATTTAAAATTAATTAAATTAATTGATGAAGGGGGATCAGGTAAATCTTCAGATGATGATATAGAATAAGTTATTCGTTTTTTGTAGAATCTAATTGTTTTTTGAACGATTTTCCTAAAATAGGGTTAATAAAATAAGGAAAGGTATGTTTTGCCCAAACTGCACCACGAACTACTGAAGGAACAACAATTTCAAGTCTGGATGAATTTGCAGCTTTTACAATTATTTTTGCAACTGTTTTAGAATTCAGAGAAGTTTTGTTTCTTTTTTTCATTTTTTCAAATGAAGGATGTTCAAAAAAATCAGTTTTCACCATTATTGGACTAACAACAGTAATTCCAACTCCAGTACCATTAAGTTCATGTTTTAATCCTTCAGAAAATCCCAACATTGCAAATTTTGATGCACAATAAGAAGCAACTCCAGGTAATCCAAAACTTGCAGCAACAGATGCCACGTTAACAATATGACCAGATTTCTTATTTAACATATGTGGGAGAAAACTTTTGATGCAGTAAACCATTCCAAAATAATTTGTTTCCATTTGAGATTCTATATCAGTTATCGGTAAATCAGAAACAGAACCATAAATTGCAAAACCAGCATTATTAACTAAAATATCAACAGAACTAAATTTCTGAATCACCATTTTTGACATAATCTCTACTTGTTCTTTCTTTGAAATATCACATTCACAAACTAATGTATCTACATTAAATTTTTTTAATTCATTTTCGACTTCTTCAAGCTTATCTTTTCTTCTTGCTACTAAAATTATAATTGAACCTAGCTTTGCAAATTCAATTGCGGTTTGTTTACCAATTCCAGATGATGCTCCAGTGATTAAAACTACTTTGTTTTTGAAATCCACAAATTAAAAAAATCACTTAATGATAAAGTGGTTTCTATTTTTTTTCAGTTTTTGGGATTTTACTCAAGGCTAATTTTACTAATAATAACCATGTAATTGCTATTGGAACATAATATGTTGCAATTCTCCATCCAATTACTGCATCCCAACCAAGAATTCCTTCAGTGATAGTAAAATCAAAGGGATTTAAATTATTTAGATATGCTACAATTCCAAATTCAGCTAAGCCTGAACCGCCAATTGTTATAGGTAAATTCCCAATTGCATTGGCACCCATAACTGCCATTATAGAATCAAATCCATTAATTATGTAACCAGTTCCCATTGCGATTATCATAAATGATATTCCATAAAATGCCCAAGAAATTATTGAAAGTAAAAATGAAACTGCAAATATTTTTTTAGATTCAGGTGTTTTAATATTTTCTCTAATCATAGTGCATGTTTCTTCCATCCAATCATTTGTTTGATTAATAATTTTATTTCCTTTTTCTTTTCCTAATTTTTTAACTAGTGATTCTAAAATATTTGGAACTTGAAAAGTATGTTTTGAAGATAACAAAAACATAACCATCCACAATGTAGTTATTGAAATACTAGTAGCTAAAATTACTACTCCTACTACATATGCTCCATTCAATAATGCAATAATTCCTGCTAACATTGACAATAAACCTGCTGCAAGTACTTCAGTTACAATATCAACAAGTGCAATCCATGTAGCTTTTGAAAGTTCTATACCTTTTTTCTTTAAATAATAAATTACAACAAATTCTGCTCCAATAAACATTGGAGTTGTAAATTTGATAAATTCACTACCAACTCTTACACCTACTAATTTTAAAAATGAATCAGTGTTACCAAGATATTTTCTTGTAATATATGCAAATTTAATTCCCTGTAAACCTAATTTAATCATCATTGCAATAATTGCACCCACGAACGGAAAAATCCCAATTGCAAGAATATCTTCTATTTTAATATCAAATTGAATAGCAATTAGAATAATTGGAATTAATGTAACAGGTATAGCTACTAATCTCCAGTTCATTTGATAATTTTTTCAAAGAATCAAATATGAAAGTTGATAAAATTTCAATTTTCAAATTCTCATGCCTAGAAATAGGCATGAGAAAGAGGAATTAATTGAAATTCAGATAAATTCTCTAATTAATTCTGAATTTAAAATGATTATTAAATAAATTTCATTAATCATCATCTAGTTTAAAATATAAGCAAAGAAAAGAAATCTAGACAGATTGAAAGCAATTTTTGTTACTGGAACAGCTGGCTCAGGAAAATCATCATTGGTATCAAAATTACATGAATACTATACAAGGAATGGGGCATTTGTTGCTACATTAAATTTGGATCCTGGTGTTGAAAGTATGCCTTACAATTGTGATGTAGATGTAAGGGATTATGTTGATTATGTTTCAATAATGCAAGAATACAATCTTGGACCAAATGGTGGATTAGTTATGGCAAATGATTTGATTGCATCAAAAATTGATGAAATCCAAAATGAAGTTCATAGTATTAATCCAGATTATCTTATTGTAGATACACCAGGTCAAATTGAATTATTTGCATATCGTTCTAGTGGCAAATTTATCATAGATCAAATTACATCAGATGAAAAAGCAAGTATTTTTCTTTTTGATGGTTCAATTATTACTACTCCAGTAAATTTTGTATCAATTGCATTACTTGCAACATCAATTAGATTACGACTTAATTTACCAACAATAAATACAATTACAAAAACAGATGTAATAGATACTAATTTAAAAGAAATTTTACAGTGGTCAACAAATATCAATACA